>CAMPBP010000297.1 GCA_946639085.1 uncultured Lachnospiraceae bacterium | reverse complement strand
CCGCAATGAGTTTTTCATTGTTTTTTCCGTACTTTTTGTTGTGAAGGTCACTCAAAAATACGATAGTTCTGGATAAAGAAACCTTATCCGTCTTCACAGTGTATTCCCTGATGACGTATCGGTTCGAATCAAGAACGATCACGACGATGCAAAACAATATGAAGATTATCAGCAATACGATCAAAAACGTCTTCAATCAAAATACCTTTAAGTAAATGACAATAGAGCCCTTGACTTTCGCCAAGGGCTCAAAGTTTTTAGTTATATTTACGCTTTCTTGCAGCCTCAGACTTTTTCTTACGCTTTACGCTGGGCTTCTCATAATGCTCACGCTTGCGGATCTCCTGCTGGATACCTGCCTTTGCGCAGCTTCTCTTAAAACGACGCAATGCGCTGTCAAGAGATTCGTTTTCTTTAACGATTATGTTTGACATTCTTACTTCCCTCCCTTCAGTCCCTTCACACTTATTGACTGATTCAGGTTTTTCGTGCTTTCCCCGCAATCCGAGAACGCGGCACATTGACAATTATAGCAAAAACAGATGATTCGTCAAGTATTATTTGAAAGGGATCAAAGTTGACCTTCCAATACACCTGCCACGCTTGAAACTGCTTTGTCGATTCCCGAAGGATCTTTGCCGCCTGCCTGTGCCATATTGGGACGGCCTCCGCCGCCACCGCCTACAAAGCCTGCTATGGCTTTGATAAGGTTTCCTGCATGTGCTCCCTTTGAAACGGCGTCATCACTTGCCTTGGCAACAAGATTGACTTTTCCGTCCGCGTCGGAAGCAAGAACTACGACACCGCCGCCCATCTTATCGCAAAGAGAATCGGAAAGATCTCTCACCCAGTTCCTGTCTATGCCCGAAACCTTTGCAGCAAGGAGTTTTACTCCCTTAACCTCGGCTACGTTATCAAGAACGTTTCCGAGAGATTCTTTTGCGGCTTTTGCCTTAAGAGATTCAATCTCAGATGAAAGAGATTTGTTCTCTGCGTTCAAATGAGCGATCTTTTCAACAAGATTTGAAGGATTGGTCTTAGCTTCTTTTGCCGCTGCATTGAGTGTTTCTTCAACGTTTTTGTAATATGCCATTACATTATCGCCGGTAACGGCTTCGATACGTCTTACACCCGCAGCTATACCGGATTCGGAAAGAACCTTGAACATTCTTATCTCACCGGTATGTTTAACATGAGTACCGCCGCAAAGTTCTTTGGAGAAATCACCCATGGAAACAACTCTTACGCTGTCGCCGTATTTTTCTCCGAAGAGTGCCATCGCTCCGGTGGCTTTTGCTTCATTGATACTCATAACCTGTGTATTTACGGGAAGATCTTCACCGATCTTTTCATTTACTATCGCTTCGATCTTCGCAAGTTTATCCGCGCTCACAGCTTCACCGTAGCTGAAGTCGAATCTTGTTCTGTCGGGATCCTGATATGAACCCTGCTGATGAACGTCTTTTCCCAGCACTTCCTGAAGTGCAGCCTGAAGAAGGTGGGTAGCGGAATGGTTCATGCATGTGGTCTGTCTTGTCTTCTTATCAACCTTAAGTGTAGCCTTCTCACTTACCTTAAGTGTTCCGCTTACAACTTTGCCCACATGACCCACGCGGCCCTTGGGAAGCTTAACGGTTTCATAAACTTCAAATTCACCGCCGTTTATGCTTATAATGCCCACATCGCCTTTCTGACCGCCCATTGTTGCGTAGAAAGGTGTCTTATCCACAACTACGGTTCCTTCCGAACCTTCGGAAAGTTCATTTACAAGCAATTCGCTGTCTGCCAAAGCAACGATCTTACCTGTATCTTCAAGATTTTCGTATCCGGTGAAAGTTGTTGTAACATCGTCGGAAAGTACGTCAAATACCGAACTTTCTGCAGATTTCTGCGAGAAGTTTGCATTTTCTCTTGCAAGCTTTTTCTGCGCATCCATCGACTCTTTAAATCCTGCTTCGTCAACGCTCAGTCCTTCTTCTTCAGCCATTTCAAGGGTAAGCTCGTAAGGGAATCCGAAAGTATCGTAAAGGTAGAATGCCGACTTTCCGTCAATCTCCTTTGCTCCCGAAGCTTTCTTCTCATCCGATATCTTCTTGAACTCTTTCATACCGTTTTCAAGCGTAGCCTCGAAACGCACGATCTCCTTCTTGAGCTCGTTAAGAATGAAATCTTTGTTCTTTGTAAGAAGCGGATAAGAATCCGAATAAACGTCATCAATATAAATGCTTGCTACATCAAGCATGTCTTCAAGTGAAAGATTCAAAGCACGTCCGTGTCTTACGGCACGTCTTAAAAGTCTCCTTAAGACATATCCGGGACCGCCGTTGGAAGGAAGAAGCTTAGCTTCGTCACCTATGAGCATAACGCCCGTACGAAGGTGATCTGCGATGATCCTCATGGATTTGGTAGCCTTTTCATCCGAATCATACTTGATTCCGGACTTCTCTTCGATCTTTGCTATAACGCCCGCGAACAGGTCAGTACGATAAACATCGTCCACTCCGTTAAGGAACGCAAGGTTTCTCTCAAGTCCCCAGCCCGT
>CAMPBP010000296.1 GCA_946639085.1 uncultured Lachnospiraceae bacterium | reverse complement strand
AACACAGTACAATCCGGTAAGCCGCTTTGTAAGAGAAATCCCGCGAGAACTGTTTGACATCGCACCCAGGACAGCGAAGAGAAGAGACGATTTCGATGACTATGACGACTATGATAAGAAGCCGTTTTCTTTCTCCCATAAGCCCTATGCACAGGAGTCATATGCGGGCTTTAAACGCGTAAAAGACGAAGAACCGAAAGTGAGCACAAAGCCTTTTATTGCCACCATGAGTACGGTAAAGAAAGGCTCGGAGCTTGCAGGCTCGGGATCGCTTGGTTACGGTGTGGGCGATAAAGTAAGTCACGTCAAATTCGGAACGGGAACGGTTTTGAAGATTGAAGACGGTGGGAACGACAAAAAGGTGACCGTGCAGTTCGATACAGCAGGAGTAAGGGTCATGTACGCGTCCTTCGCAAGGCTTGTAAAAGTTTGAGAATAAAATAATAGTTTTTATTAAAACCCTTAACCCAAAACGATGAAATAATTGCAAAAAAGGTGTGCATTAAAGGGGAAAAAGTGTTATCATAAAAGTACTTCATCCGATGGGTTGTTGGCGGATAATATGAAGAAACGGAGGAAATAGTATGCATAACAGAATAGAAGAATTAAAGGATTTAGTTTTGGCCAGCAATTTGATGCCTCGTAAAGACGAAGATAAGAAGACTAACCCCGTAGTTATTGTTCTTGCTGTTCTTGGTGCAATTGCAGCCGTCGCAGCGATCGCTTATGCTGTTTATTATTTCCTTGTGCCCGAGGATTCAGAAGATTTTGAGGACTTTGATGACTTCGAAGACTTTGACGACGTTGACGAGAGTGATGATCTTGAAGGCGACGAATGATCGATTGATTATGAAAGGATTGGGAGTGCCTCACAGAGACACTCCTATTTTTTTACCCTAATGAAAAAAGGACAGGAACTTACGGGAAAAGTCATTGATGTGCTTTTTCCCAACAAAGCGATAATCGATACCGAGGAAGGCTTGGTGAGTGCCAAGAACGGTATTCCGGGAGACACGGTAAAGGTTCGCATAAGCAAAGTAAGAAAAGGAAAGCCCGAAGCCAACATAATAGCCGTTGAGGAAAAGGCACCGGAATGTATTGAGGCTCAGTGCCCTCACTTTAACATATGCGGCGGCTGTACTTATCTTACAATGAAGTACGAAGATGAGTTGAAACTCAAAGAGCGTCAGATCAAAAAACTACTCGACGGAGTGCTCGAACCCGACAGTTATAAGTGGGAAGGAATCAAGGGAAGCCCGCTCTTCGAAGGCTACCGCAATAAAATGGAGTTTTCTTTCGGCGATGAGTATAAAGACGGACCCTTGTCCCTTGGTATGCATAAAAGAGGCAGCTTCTACGATGTTGTACTTACGGACGGGTGTTACATCTGCGATGAAGATTATCGGATTGTGATCAAAGCAGTTCTTGATTATTACAAAGAAAAAGGCTACGCGTACTATCACAAGATGAGACATACCGGTTATCTCAGGCATCTTCTTGTAAGAAAGGCACGGTTTACCGGTGAGATAATGGTCGCACTGGTTACCACAAGCGAGATAAACGAAGATTTAAAGCCTTTCACCGATATGCTTCTTTCGCTTCCGGTTAAAGGTAAGATCGTGAGCATTCTACATACCGTGAACGATTCTCTTTCCGACGTCGTGCAAAGCGATCGCACGGACATACTTTACGGCCGCGATTATATAAACGAAAAACTTTTGGGTCTGGATTTTAAGATCAGCGAGTTTTCTTTCTTCCAGACTAACTCAGCAGGTGCGGAGGTGCTTTACGAGACCGCCAGAGAGTTTATCGGAGATATTAACGGAAAAGACGGCGAGAAGGCGGTCGTGTTCGATCTATATTCCGGAACCGGCACGATAACCCAGCTTATGGCGCCTGTTTCGAAGAAGGTCATCGGAGTCGAGATCGTGCCGGAAGCGGTAGAGGCGGCGAAAGAAAACGCTGCGCACAACGGCATAGACAACGTTGAATTTATATGTGGCGACGTACTGAAGGCACTTGATGACATTACCGAGAAGCCCGATTTCATAATTCTCGATCCGCCAAGAGACGGAATACACCCGAAGGCACTTAAGAAGATTATGGAATACGGCGTAGACAGGCTCATTTACATCTCTTGTAAACCTACGAGCATGGTGCGTGATCTTGAACTTATCAAGATGTACGGCTATGAGGTAACCCGTGCCGCCTGCGTGGATCAATTTCCTTGGACGGCGAATACTGAGACTGTATGTTTGCTTTCCAAGGGAGATGTCAAGTCACAGAAATTGCGGGTTGAATTCAGTCTGGAGGATATGGATACGGACGGGTTCAAGAAGGGCGCGACCTATAATGCCATACGGGATTGGATAAAAGAAAAGTACGGGTACCGCGTGACTAATCTCAATATCGCACAGGTGAAACAGAAGCACGGGATCATAGAACGGGAGAATTATAACAAACCCAAATCGCCGGATAGCAAACAGCCTGGGTGTCCAGAGGAGAAGGTTAAGGCGATAGAGGATGCCATGAGGCATTTTCAAATGATATAGA
>CAMPBP010000295.1 GCA_946639085.1 uncultured Lachnospiraceae bacterium | reverse complement strand
TTTCGTTTAATTATTTTCCTGATGTATCCAGAGTGGCACTTAGAAATGATTTACCGTATGTATCATGGGTGTATGATTCACCGCATCTAACTCTTCAATCCAATACTCTCAACAACGTATGTAACAGAGTTTTTCTTTTTGACCAAACGCAGTATGAGCGTATTCACAGACACAACCCCGAATGTGTTTATTATCTGCCCCTTGGCACCAACGTTGACAGACTCGACAAGACCAATATGACCATAAATTCCGCGGACAGAAAAAAGTTTTCTTCCGACATTTCTTTCGTGGGATCTTTATACAACGAGAAAAATCCTATAAAGAAGTTAAAACTTTCAGATAAGACGAGAGGATTTATCGACGGCATCGAGAATGCGCAGTTAAATGTGTTCGGCGTTAATTTTATCGAAGACGTGCTGACGGACGAAGTGGTGCAGGAATTAAAGGGCGGAAAGATTGAAAAGCACGAGATGCTCGTGGAGCCGATGGACTATTATGTTGCTGCTCATGCGTTCATCGGAATGGAATTGGCGGAGAAAGAAAGAATCCTCACGTTAAATACGCTTGCAAAGCATTTCAATGTAGATTTTTATACGCTTTCCGACACTTCGGACCTTGTGGGAGTCAAAAACTGCGGTCCGGCCAACTCTCTTACCGAGATGCCGAAGATATTTAATCTTTCAAAGATCAACTTAAATATCACGATGCGTCCGATCCAGACCGGGCTTTCGCTTCGAATATTCGATGTGCTGGGCAGCGGCGGATTTTTGATAAGCAACTATCAGGCCGAGATTGAGACGATGTTCACACCGGGCGTGGACCTTGAAGTTTACGGTTCTGTCGAGGAACTTGTGGATAAATGCGCATATTACCTTGAACATGAGGAAGAAAGAAAAAAGATCGCATTAAACGGCTACAACAAAGTAAAAAGCATGTATACGGTAGAGCATCGTATGAAGCAGATGATCGGAAACATGCTTAACGGGACAAATTAGTTTACATAACAAGAGAGGCAAAGACGATGGCAGGAAAAGAAATAGAACGGAATGCGGCAAACGTTGACGATATAGTGAAAATGCTGGATAATTTCGCTTCCTCCGAAGAAGGCCGCCTGAAAGTAAAAGTATCCGAAGAACTTGAAGAGGGAACGGTAAAGAGAGAGTACCATCTCGGAAGGTGTGACATTAACAGCGCCTTTGCATGCGGCATCCCCTTCGATGTATTGGACATTACGGAAGATGAATAAGACTGAAGAATACGCACGCAAAGTGATCGATCTGGCAATGGACACGATCACTGTACGATACAGATTTTTTGATCGCACGCTGTATAAGATAAAGTTTGAACCGGCAGAGCATCTTAACGGTTACGTCTCTGACGTGACGACTCTTTTTTACGATCCGGTCATGCTTTTAAAAGACTATTTAAAGGAGCCTTCTTTCGCGGTAAGGCTCTGTCTTCATGTTATGTTCCATCTTGTTTTTCTTCATCCCTTTACCCGTGATGAGCGTGACAAAGAACTTTGGGACACAGCGTGTGACATCGCGGTCACAAATGCGATATTAAGCCTTGAAGATTCGGGACTTTACATGTCGGGGGACGACGAGCGAAAGACCGTGATCTCAAAGATAAGAAAGTGGGTGCCCAGTTTAACGGCGCAGAAACTGTACAGAGAGTTTGCGGCGCAGGGTATATCAAACGACGCGAAGGTCAATTACAAACGGCTTTTCGCGATGGACGGCCACTCTTACGACAAAGAAAAAACAGACGAGATACTTCTTACCGAAGAAGAATTTAAGAAGCTCTCCGAACGGATAAAAGCGGAACTTAAGTCCTTTTCAAAAGACGGAGAGGGAAGCGAAGAGATATTAAAGAATTTAAAGGAAGCCACAAAAGTTAAACACGATTATGAGCATCTTTTAAGGCGTTTTGCTTCCGAAAGCGAGCTTATCAAGATAAATCCCGATGAGTTTGATTACGTATATTACATGTACGGGCTTTCTTTGTACGACAATATGCCGCTCATTGAGCCGCTTGAATATGCGGATGACAAAAGAATAAAGGATTTTGTGATAGCCATAGACACTTCGGCATCCTGCAGAGGTGATATGGTAAAGAAGTTCATCGAGACTTCGTACAACATACTACGATCCGAGAACACGTTCTTCGATGAAGTGAACATCCACATCGTCCAGTGCGACAGTGCGATAAAGAATGTAACCAGGATAAAGAACAAAAGCGATCTTGACGAGTATGTTGAGAACTTTACTTTATCGGGATTCGGAGCGACGGATTTTCGCCCTGTGTTTGAATATGTGGACGAAAAGATAGAAGACAAGACCTTTGAGAATCTAAAAGGAATCATTTATTTCACCGACGGATACGGAGTGTATCCCAGTGAGAAACCAAAGTACGATGTCGTATTTGCTTATGCGGAAGAAGACGAATTAAGACCCAAAGCACCTTCCTGGGCGACGGGGTGCGTGGTGGAGGATAAAACAGTATGAACATAAAAGAAGCCAAAGAATACATAGAAGATACCGTTAAACTCTATCTTA
>CAMPBP010000294.1 GCA_946639085.1 uncultured Lachnospiraceae bacterium | reverse complement strand
TCGCCCACCATTCTGTTAACGGCATTGTTTCCTGCACCGCCCACTCCGACAACGATTATTCGCGCGGAAGAACCGGCTTCGTTAGAAATTATCTCCAGCATTCGAACATTCTCCTTCGTACACAAAATCCATCAAACAATATCATATAATCAAAAAGACAAATTATCAACAAGAAATTAACAAAAAATAAGACTTTTAAACACGTCTCCGCGTTCCTCAAAATTCTTAAAATGGTCGTAACTTGCAGCCGCAGGGCTTAAAATCACTGCATTTCCTTTGACTGCGATTTCTTTTACTTTCGAAACCGCTTCAGAAAGATCTTTGACCGCAAAACAATTCGGAGCATCTTTTTTGTCCTTTTTTGCACTCACGTACATGTCATACATTCTCTTTCCCGAATCGTACATGAACACAACATTGTCAAGTTTACTACTAACCAGATAATCTATCAGTTCGTCGTAATTTAAGTTTCTTTCCATCCCGCCGAGCAATATTATCTTTGCATTATCAACGCTCTCTATGGCGCTTATGGCGCTTTTTACGGTCGTAGAGATCGAGTCGTCGTAATAGTCGATCCCGTCTTTTGTACCGATATATTCAAGCCTGTGATGAAGTCCCGTAAACGTATCGAAAGCGGCAAGAAACTCTTCTCTTGTAACATCGTACATTCTGCAGACTTCATAAGCAAAAGCGGCATTTAATCTGTTGTGCTCACCCTTAAGTTTTGAACGGGTATCGCTTAACTTAAGGAAGGGCGCGTCGTCGATTTTAATGATATTCACCTTTGAAGGAACGTTGTCGCATTCTTTAAGCGTCTCTTCAAGTGTGAAAAGATAGTCACTTTCTTTCTGATGTCTGTATATGTTTTTCTTTGAAGCCGCATATCTTTCTCTTGTCTTATAATGATCGAGATGATCTTCGTAAATGTTTAACAAAACGGCCACATGAGGTGAAAAACGCGCATATTCAAGCTGATGACAGGAAAGTTCCAACACGATTATCGTATCGTCCTTTACCTCATCTGCTATCTCGAAAACCGGAAGACCTATATTGCCCGCAAAAAGAACGTTTTTATCGTCCTCTTTTAATACATGTGCAATCATGGAAGACGTCGTGCTCTTCCCCTTTGTTCCCGTAACCGCGATCGTTTTGTCGCCGTAGGCTTCCAAGAACACGTCGGTTTCACCGATGATTAAAGAACTGTATGAAGAAAACTCTCTGTCAAGCACTATTCCCGGGCTTTTAAAGCAAACATCGCATTCGTCTGTGGCTGCCTGATATTTCTCACCGATCGCAAATCTCAGGTTCTCTTCTTTCCCTCCGTTATTTACAAAATTATCGATAACGGTTTCTTTATCCCCGATATCCTTAATGTCTGCTATCGTAACGGTTTTTGCCACATTCAAAGAAGCGATCTTCTTAAACGTCGAACGTCCCTCACGTCCGAAGCCGAGGATCAGAACATCTTTGTCCTTTATGTACTTTGTCAAACAACTGTCCAAAGAG
This sequence comes from uncultured Lachnospiraceae bacterium, assembly GCA_946639085.1. Taxonomy (GTDB): domain Bacteria; phylum Bacillota; class Clostridia; order Lachnospirales; family Lachnospiraceae; genus UBA1258. The sequence continues at coordinate 1,055 of CAMPBP010000294.1, read as the reverse complement.
TTCATATCCGTTTACTCTCAATCATCGGGTTCAAAAGTAACTTTTTTCGTTGTTTCGTCGTATTTTTCCATACGGAGTTTTCCCTTCATACCCGTAAGATTATCGAGTATTGCGGGAAGATTCATAATCTTAAGATCGAGATTGTCGTCGTTTCCGAGATTGATGACTATGTCATCGTGATACATCACAACGTTTCCGGCATTGTCAAAATAAAGTTTCTGACCTTCAACGTTATACTTTGTCATCAACTGTGTAATCTTTAAGACCGACTTGAAAAGATCTTTGTTTTCTGCCGGAAGCGGCTCGTATAGCACCACATAATCAAAATCAACTCCTATGACCTCGGGAATACCGTAAGTTTTTTGAGTCGAAACTTCGCAAACTATGCCGTCTTTATCGAAATATACATATCTTCCGAGATATTCTATAAATCCCGCAAGAGCCTTTTCGTAAACGCTTATCTTGATCGTATCGGGTTCGATAACGGAAACATCCATTCTTTCAACGAAAGGAATGTCTTTTACCGCCTTATTCTTGAATTTGTAGGAAAGGTACAAAGAATTGTTACCGAAACGTCCGGACATTACGATATTTTTGATCTCTTCGTCGGTATAATGAACGCTGCCCTCAATATACACCGTGTTCACGGTATATTTGCCGGTAACGTAAAGATAGCCCCAGAAAAGGCCTCCTCCGATGACGAGCAGTATCAAAAGCGCACTAATCAGTTTCAGCAGAGTACGGGTTTTCTTGCTCATCAGCCTCTTCCTCCACGAACCTTACGTGACTTCCGACGTTCATGACAATACCGATCTCCGCCATCAGGAAGATAACACTGGAACCACCGTAACTTATGAACGGAAGCGAGATACCTGTGTTGGGGATCGTATTGGTAACAACGCAGATGTTAAGTATGACCTGTATCGCTATGTGAATGAAAATGCCCGAAACAAGCATATTTCCGAAATAATCTTTTGAGTGAGCGGTTATGTCTCTTATTCTCCACAACAAAAGGATGAACATCATGATGACCGACAGGCCGCCCACAAGTCCAA
>CAMPBP010000293.1 GCA_946639085.1 uncultured Lachnospiraceae bacterium | reverse complement strand
ACGATTCTGTAACGAAAATCGAGTAGATATAGCTGATATAGATACAGACTGGTACGAAGATGATAGACCAAAAATATACGATTATATTATTAATCGATTTGGAATGAATAAAACAGGTTACGTTTTAGCGTTGGGCACATTAGCTGATAAAAGCGCGATAGCGGTAATATGTAAGGCATTGTGCATTAAAGATTCAAATTCGCCTTATAATCTTGAAAAAATGGAATATATTAAAGCAGAGTATGATGACGATCCTGAAGGCACAAAAGCTAAATATCCTGAGGTATTCTATTATTTCGAAGGACTGAAAGATTGTGTGGTGTCACAATCACAACATCCCGCAGGTATTATTGCAAGTCCAATTAACCTGATTGATTTTTGTGGTGCATTTTTAGGTTCAGATGGGCAGCAAATATTGCCTTTAGATATGGATTGTTGTCATGATGTTGGCCTTGTAAAATACGATATTTTAGGACTTAAAACGGTTGGTGTTGTTGATAAAACTTGTAAAATGTTAGGAAAATATTTTCCTAATGCATCTGAAATAGATTTTGACGATCAAGCAGTTTATGATGACATGAATAAAAATCCTGCTACAATATTTCAGTTTGAATCGCCTTTTGCTGCAGAGTGTTTTAAAAAGATGAACTGTCGTAGTGTATTTGACATTAGTCTTGTTAATGCTTGTATAAGACCGAGCGGAACTTCATATCGAGATAAGTTATTAGTAAAAGAATTGAACGATACCGGTTCGGATATTGTTAACGAGTTGCTTAGTGACAGTTATCAATACCTTGTATACCAAGAACAAATAAATTTATTCTTATCGAATATATGCGGCTTTAGCGGCTCCGATAGTGACGAGGTTAGACGAAATATTGCCAAAAAAAGGGAAGATAAGATAGGGGAAGCGTTACCTAAAATTTTAGAAGGTTACTGTTCTAAATCAAATAAACCCAGAGAAGTAGCAGAAGAAGAAGCAAAAAGGTTTTTACAAGTTATTAAAGATAGTTCGTCTTATATGTTTGGTTATAATCATTCATTAGCATATAGTTTATTAACATATCTCTGTGGTTATTATCGGCATTATTATCCGGTACAATATTGTACGGCGTATTTAATGTGCGCTAAAAACGATGATGATTTATTCAACGGTCAGCAATTAGCACGAGATTTAGGTATTACCTTGAAACCTGTTAAGTTCCGTTTTGCTAACTGGGATTATTCTTGCGACGCTGATAAACGTGTGATTTATAAAGGATTGTCAGATGTGCCTTATATGTCACAAGATTCTTATAAGTCGCTTAGATCATTGTATGATAAAAGATATGATGTAAAGACAGATATAACCCTGTTTGATATAGGACAAGATAATCAGATTGAACCGCAATTCATTGATTTATTGGCTGATCTTAAGGAATTAAAAGTTGACGTGCGTCAAATAGAATCGCTTATTAAATTAGATTACTTTTCTGAGTTTGGTGATATTAACTATTTATTGAATATTTTAACTCTGTATAAGAAATATAAGACACGTAAAAGCTGGTATAGTCTTGTGTCAACTGCAGCGGAGATATATAGTAAGGGTACTACCACTATATATGACAAACTGATATATTCATTTGAACTTACCGGATTGCCGTCAGTAGTCGCTCCGAACTTATCTGATAATTGGTATTTCATTACAGAGATAAAAGGAACGAAGTACACCATGTATCAGATTTCAACGGGTAAAGTAAAATCATTCCGTATCCGTAACAGTATAACACAGCAGATGCCGATAGCAGAAAAGCAGATTATTCAAGTGCTTGATGTTAAGCAAGAGGGTAAATATAAGAAGAATGCTGACAATAAATGGATACAAGATCCTAATAATTTAGAGGATGTAGTTAAACAGTATAAAGTTGTAAAAATGTCCTAACAAAATAAAAATAAAGTGTTGACAAATTTTAAAAACGGTGTTATACTACATTCAACAAAACAAAAATTAAGAGTGAAAAACATGGAAATAAAAACGTACAGAACAAATAACAAAAGGTTTCCTTGGACGGCTGAAGATTCTGAAGGACATTCGGTTAATGCAGTAACAAAAGATGCAGCAATAAACGCTTTAAAGAATATATACCAGTTGTTGCCCAAGGCTTCGATTCCACAAAACATGGGAAGTTTTAATGAGGTGAAATTATGAGTCAGTTTTCAGGCAAATGCGATCTATATGATAGCGCGGTAATGATAGGGGAATATGATATAAAGAATATTCGCCTATTTATAACTAAAGGTAATAGATCTTATCCTATAAAACTTGAAGAACCGAGAGATTTGATTCCATATTATCCATATGTGCCTTATGTTTCATCATATAGTAATGGAATATATAGAGCGTATCTTTCAGATAGTTATATCGATCGAGAAGAACGTGAAACACTTACGAGAGAATTAGAATATCTTTTAAGAGATTATCGCCGATGTAAACGTAAAAAAATTCCCTTTGATAAATCTCAATATGATAATGTATGGTACAACAAAGAATTAGTTGAGGCCTTAACCAAATTAATAGAAGAATATG
>CAMPBP010000292.1 GCA_946639085.1 uncultured Lachnospiraceae bacterium | reverse complement strand
TAAGATCAGAGAAGAAGGCGTTACTTTCCATTCACATGTGGACGGAAGGATCATTTTTATGGGGCCCGAAGAAAGCATGCAGATACAGAGCAATCTTGCTTCAACCGTTGCCATGGCTTTTGACGAATGTCCTTCTTCGGTTGCCGAAAGAGACTATGTTAAGCAGTCTGTTGAGCGTACAACAAGATGGCTTATAAGATGTCAAAACGAAATGAGAAGATTAAATTCGCTTGAAGATACGATCAACAAGAACCAGCTTCTTTTCGGTATCAATCAGGGCGCGATATTGGAAGATATAAGGATCGATCATGCAAAGAGAATATCCGAAATGGAACTTGACGGTTATGCCGTAGGCGGTCTTGCTGTCGGAGAAACTCATGAAGAAATGTATAATATTCTTGATGTGACAGTACCTCATCTGCCGAAAGATAAACCCACATACCTTATGGGTGTCGGCACTCCGGCAAATATATTGGAAGGTGTTGACAGAGGAGTCGACTTCTTTGACTGTGTTTATCCTTCCAGAAACGGACGCCACGGGCATTTGTATACCAAGTTCGGTAAGATAAATCTTTTTAATCAAAAATACGAGAAAGATATGCGTCCGATAGAAGAAGGATGTGAGTGTCCGGCATGTAAAATGTATTCAAGAGCATATATAAGGCATCTTCTGAAAGCCAAAGAAATGCTGGGAATGCGTTTATGCGTTCTTCATAACCTGTATTTTTACAATAAGCTCATGTCAGACATAAGAGATGCACTTGATAAGGGCAACTTTAAGAGTTTCAAGAATTCGATGCTTGATTCAATGTCTTCGGGTGAAGATTTATAATTATTTAACTTGCGTAAACATTAAAAGTTGTTTATCATATGTCTTGTCTTAAACACGAAATGACATTTTAGGGAGGAAAATAGATGTTCAGATATTTGATTCTTGCAGCTGAGACTGAAGTTTCACCTATGGCTTCACTTCTCACAATGGTTGTTCCTTTTGCAATACTTGGTGTATTTTTCTACTTTATGATCATCAAGCCTCAGAAGAAAGAACAGAAGAGAACGGCTGCTATGCTTTCATCATTGGAGGTTGGTGATTCGGTTCTTACCAATTCGGGATTCTACGGAAATGTTATCGATATAGCAGACGATACCGTGATCGTTGAGTTCGGTAACAATAAGAACTGCCGTATTCCGATGCAAAAGAGTGCTATCGCTCAGGTTGAAAAAGCAGAATAAATTATAAGGCGTTTCGTAATGCGAAACGCCTTTTTTTATCGTATCATTCTATTCCGATATATTTTCTGAGATCTTTAAAAGTTCCGTTGTTATATACGGAAATATCTTTATTTTCGCCGTTAACCAGACAATCCGTTATCAAAAAGAAATCGATACCGATTTCAAGTGCACTTGAATCTTCGGTTGCATCGTTTCCGACCATCAAACATTCTTCGGGTTTAATGTTGAGTTTATTCAGTACTTCCGAATAATATTTCGGATTGGGTTTGGCAAAAGTTGAATTTTCATACGTTGTAATAAGAAGAAAATCGTCTTTATTAAGTCCGGCCCATTTAATACGTTTATCGGTTGCGACTTCAGGAAAGATAGGGTTGGTGGCAAGTACTACTTTATAACCTTTTTCTTTCAACATATTTACCGTTTTTGCGGCTTCCTCGGTAAATCCCACATAGTTTTTTGCATTATCGAATACCGTTGCATAAAATTCATCAAACATCGGCTCATCTTTTTTGCCTTCACGACCGGTCAAACGTGAATATTTATCCCAAAATGCGTCGCCGTTGGATCTGCTTCCGTCATTTTTGACCATAGCGCCGGTTCCCGCCCAAATAACACTGACAAGATCGATGGTTTGATCGTATCCTTTGGAATAAGCGAACTTGATAAGATCTTTAAAATACGACTTTGTAAATACGTCCATATCCATCGGAAGCAATGTTCCGTCAAGATCAAAAAGAATATATTTGATATTGTTGTTCATTTTAATGTCCCTTTCTCATTTCACACTGATTGAGATTATAACATAATATATTGAAAATTGTATATTTATACGTTATCATTATTTCAATTTCGACTAATAAGGAGTATTTCCGACATGGAGTTTAATATCACATGCATTCCAGGTGACGGAATCGGACCGGAGATCGTTCAATGTGCAAAAAAAGTTCTTGAAAAAACAGCGGTCAAGTATGGTCACAAATTCATCTTTAAAGATATTCTCATGGGAGGTGCATCGATAGATGTTCACGGTATTCCCCTTACCGATGAGGCAATTGCCGATGCAACGGCTGCCGATGCCGTCTTGATGGGTTCTATCGGTGGAGATACTAATACCAGTCCATGGTACAAGCTTGAGCCTTCAAAAAGACCGGAAGCGGGACTTTTGAAGATACGAAAAGAATTAAAGCTGTTTGCAAACCTAAGACCCGCACTTTTATACAGCGAACTGTCCGATGCCTGTGTTTTAAAAAAGGAGACTTCAGACGCCGGATTTGATCTAATAATTGTGAGAGAGCTTACAGGCGGCCTTTATTTCGGAGAACGTAAAACCGTTAC
>CAMPBP010000291.1 GCA_946639085.1 uncultured Lachnospiraceae bacterium | reverse complement strand
ACCGCATTGGCAAAAATGTACGGTGTCAGCAGACAGATAATAGTAGGTGACATAGCGCTCTTAAGAGCCGAAGCAAAGGATATTATAGCCACCAACAAAGGCTATATCATAAATAAGATACCCGGAAAAGCTGAGTGTATGGTAAAGGTAAGACATAAACCCGAAGATCTTTACGACGAACTTTGCAGTATCGTCGATCTTGGTGCACAGGTTCTTACCGAAGAGATAGAGAGTCCGGTATACGGACGCATTGTTACAGAAATAAACGTTTTAAGCCGTGAAGATGCACGTGTGATCTCGGAAAAATTTATGGACAGTACTGCCACACAGCTTTCCGAACTCACTAAAGGAGTACATTATCATAAGATCGTTGCAGACAATGAGCTTACGATAATAAGAGTGCAGAAAACACTTAACGAAAAGCACTATCTTACCAAGTAATCGGGTTAAAAAGGCGCAAATTTGCCTATTTTCGCGATTTCTGTTAGAATAAGTGCGCTTATGAAGAATGTTATGGCAAAAAAACACAAGAAGAAAAGAATTTACACAACTTCAGTCACTTCAAACATCGCAAGCGACAAGACAAAGTATTATCGCACACGATTCAACGTGTTCAGAGCGTGTATCGTCGTGACAATTCTGGTAGTTGCCATCGGTGCCTTTGCCACCTGGTATGTTCTTAAAGAGTTTGTTACCATGGAGGCTCAGGTAAAGACTTTACGTGAGACCGTATCTACTCAGGAAGCAACGATACTGGATCTGGGTAAAAAGAACGCGGAACTCGAGAGTCGAAACGAGATACTTTCGGTAACTGTCGGGAAACAGCAGGTTGAGAACGAAGAACAGGAAGAAATACGTAAAGAGCGTGCCATCCCCAACGGGTTCCCCCTTACTTCATCCGCGGAGATAGAAGAGCAGGAGACAGATCCGGAGGATGAGGATTACATCCCCATGGTGGTGTTTGTTATGTCCGAAAATTCAGACATAGTGGCTACCGCCGACGGAACCGTTTTAAGCGTAAGAGAGGATTCGGTATACGGAAACTGTGTCGTAATAGATCACGGCAACGGATACCAGACATTATATAAAAATACGGAGCCTCCGAAAGTCAGCGAAGGCGACGAAGTCGTAAGAGGTGCCATAATATACGTAGGCACCGGCGACGAAGAGAACAGATTCTGCTACCAGATAACTTATCTCGATCAATATACTGATCCGATGGAACTTATCGATATAGAAGGTTAAAGGAGATATAAATGGGAAAGTCAGATGAATACAAATCCGGTCGCGTTTCAAGCGTTATCGGAAAGAAAACGGTAGTTGAGGGTACTATAAAAGGATATGAGCTGTTACGTATCGACGGTCTTGTCAAAGGCAAGGTTGAATCGGACGGAAAAGTCATAATCGGCAGAGGCGGTATGGTGGAAGGTATCGTGGAAGCCGTAGAGATCTATGTGGGCGGAACGATAAACGGTGAACTTTTCGCATCCGAAAAGGTTGAGGCCAATCCGACAGGTGAGATTTACGGTGATATTCACACAAAACGACTCATCGTCGACGACAATGCCGTGTTTGAAGGCCGTTGTGAAATGACGACAGGGGAAGCAAAGGCAAAACCCGCGGAAGAAAAAGCACCGGCAAAAAAGAGAAAAGCTCCTGCTAAAACCAAAGCGGCGGAAGAAAAAACTTCGGAAGAAACTGAAGTGATCGTAGAAGAGATAAGCGAATAAAAAACAGGGCGTCTGCCCTGTTTTTTTGTTTATTTCGATAATCTGTTAAAAACCATCTCGTAACCGTCGTTTCCGTAATTTAACGATCTGTTTACACGGCTTATGGTTGCGGTTGAAGCACCGGTCTTTTCGGCTATCTCCATATAGGTATGTCCGGCTTTTAACATGTAAGCAACTTCATAACGCTGCGAAAGGCTTAAAAGCTCGTTTACCGTACAAAGATCTTCAAAGAATTCGTAACATTCTTCTCTTGTTTTCAAACAAAGAATACCGTCAAATAAGCTGTCAACAGCTTCGGTCTTTATCTTACTGTTCATAAATGAGATCCTCCCGGTTCATTCATCGTTTAACTCTATAAAATTTTAGCATACTAAAGTTTTAAAGTAAAGACGTAAAAACGTTTTTAATAATTCGATAATAGTATATTAAAAATCTTGTGATGTGGTTTTTAATACTATATACTGAAAGGTACCCCGTAATCAGTGGGTTTATAAGGTGCAAACGAAAAATGGGTTAAAAAAGGCGGTAAAGGTATGATCATTGATACAGACGATCTGTTAAACAGTATTAAAGATTCATTTGAGAACATTAAATATGTAAAAAGCGAAGAGATTCCGGACATAGATCTGTACATGGATCAGGTAACTACGTTTCTTGACGAAAAACTTAAGTCAAGCGCCCGTAATCCCAAAGACGAAGAAAAGCTCGTTACGAAGACGATGATCAACAATTATGCAAAGACCGACGTCATTCCCGCACCGGTCAGAAAGAAGTACAGCAGAGATCATTTGTTTTTAATAATCTTCGTGTATTATTATAAGAACTTCTTACAGATAAACGACGTAAAGACA
>CAMPBP010000290.1 GCA_946639085.1 uncultured Lachnospiraceae bacterium | reverse complement strand
AACATGATCATGGAACTTGCGGACAACGGCTTTAACCAGGTCCTTGTCAACAGTGAGATCCTTGAGAAGTATTTAAGAGAAAAGTATCCTTCCTTCAGTTATCTTTCAAGCACCACGAAGAGGATCGTTGATCTTGATTCGTTAAAGAAGGAACTTGAGAAAGACTATTATCTCGTGGTACTGGATTACGATCTTAACCATGATGAGAAGACTTTGAATGAGATAAAGCCTCTTGCCGACAGGATCGAGATACTTGTTGACGAAGTATGTTTCCCCAATTGTAAAAAACGTACCGCACACTATGCGGACGAATCGAGGATACAGCTTAACTTTGATGTTGCGACTACTCCTTACGATTGTCCCAATTACAAGAAGATGCCTACTTTCGCGGATTGCAAGCAACGTCCTCATTTCATCGACTGTGATGAGATAGCAAAGTACGCAGAAGACGGTTTTGCGAACTTCAAACTTGTGGGAAGAGGACTTCCCATGGATCTGGTGATCGAGTCATACGTTTACTACCTTGCAAACGAAGCAGACCGCGATTTCGTGGCTGACAAGATAAAGACCACCCTTGCAAAGCTTATGGGAAGATAATATGACATAATAAAAAGAGCGCCGAGGCGCTCTTTTTTGTTTCAATGCTTATTTCTTTTTGCGAGGTCCGCGTTTTTCGGTAACCTTCTGTGTGATTACGGTTGCGGCAAATACGATGCCCGCTATGACGGCGCATGTGATGATGATCATAGGTTTTGAGCGCCTGTGAGGCGTCTCTTCCTTTGTCTCGTCTGCAAGAATGTTATCACTCACAAGTTCGGTCTCTTCGGTCACTTCTTCTTCGACGGGTGTGGCTTCAACCGTTTCTTCCTTGGGCTCTTCGACAGAAGCTTCGGTCTTCGCTGCGGCTTCTTTCTCCTTAAATGCCTTCTGAAGGTCGTTTATACGATCGAAATCAACGAATGCCCAATATGCGGGCTTAGCTTTGCAATCATCGTCGAACAAGAGAGGGCATTGTGATTTGCCTGAGGTGGAGCCGCCGCCGACGCTGGAGGATGTCTGAAGCCATGAGAACTTGTCTATCGTTCCCCAGAAGGTGATGCCTGCCACATCATAACCTTTTTCTTTTAACTTGATGAGAGTTTTGTATACGGCTTCGTAACGATGTGCCTGACGGGTATATTCCGTAACCACCGATTTTTCGTCGGTTGAGTCGTAACTTTCTGCTGCCTTAAGATCCCATTCGGTGATCATTACTTTGACGCCGGTCTCCATGTACTTCTTGGCACATGTTTCAACTTTGGACTCGTTCATGTCGGAAGAAGAGTAGTGGCCCTGCATTCCCATGCCGTCAATCCTTGTTCCGTCTGCTTCTTTAACGGAGTTGATAAGTTCAACAATTCCGAAGGCTTTGGAGAGGTTTTCGTCGTTGTAATCGTTGTAGTAAAGATCGAGATCTGCCGGAGCGTATTTGTTGGCAAAACGGAAAGCTTCTATAATGAAACGGTTGCTTTCGTATACGTGCCACCAGCTGGAGTTTGAGCCGTGAGTGTCTTTAAGAAGAGATTCACCGGGATTCTCCTTATCGGTACGGTAGCTGTTGCTTCCGTCTGAGATGGCTTCGTTTACAACGTCCCAGCCGTAGAAGAGATCTTTGTATTTGCTGTCTTCTCCGGTGAAGTGGGTGAGCACTTCTCTTATGTACCACTCGAGACGAACAGACATCTCATCGGGAGATACGTAGTCCTTATTCTTGTCGTAATCCACATGGAAGAACCACTCGGGAGTCTGAGAGTGCCATACGAGTACGTGACCCCTTACTTTGATCTTCCTGTCGGGATTGGCTTCGTTCCACTTAAGTATAATGTCGCACATGCGCTCGGCACGGGAGAAATCCATATTGGGAACGGTGATGGTCTTTCCGTTGAGTTCGTCTTCGTGAGTTCCGGGAACTTTGTTGTTAGAATATCCGAAAATCGCATCGGGCTTAAGTTCGTTACCGAAGGTAACCGCGTTGAAATGATATTCGATAAGCTCCTGGATGTATTTACGGTTAAGCTCGTCTCCGGTACATGCCGCACCTACTATAAAGTCGTCACCCATCTTCTCGGTTACGGCATCGCGAAGGGGTACGAGGTCTCTTTCAATTTCATGTTCCGAGTCGCCTTCGGCACGGATACTTATGGCATTGCTTGCAAAAACAAGCGCTGCGGTCATGAGAAGAGACGTTATTCTTGTGATCGTTTTCTTTTTCATGGTATTCCTTTCAAAAGTTGTTTCTTATATATTAAAGAAATAATGTCATAATGTTTTGTATATTTCAACCCAGAAATTGCTTCTTTTTCCTTATAAAGAAAACGAAAAAAGCCCTTGCATACAGCTTAAAAGAGTGTTAAAATGCTAAAGCGTGCGAAAACACGCATGTAACTATCAATCACGCGAATGACTTCCCGCAGGTGCCCTGTAACGCCGGGGTTTGAGGAACATGAAGCTTCGCGGAAGTTTAAACCCAGGAGGTATCAAAATGAGCGTTATTTCTATGAAACAGTTACTTGAAGCAGGTGTACATTTCGGACACCAGACCAGAAGATGGA
>CAMPBP010000289.1 GCA_946639085.1 uncultured Lachnospiraceae bacterium | reverse complement strand
GAAGTCCTTACAAGATAATCAAGACAGTTGTTTACAAAGGGAAGCGCCGCAAAGAACAAAAATCCGAATGTAACTATAACGTATATGTTCTCGATCACGCCGAAGCCTGCCATGCACAATCCCGAAAAGATCATCGATATTACCAGAACCTTCACAAAATCTTTCTTTATACCTTTAATACCGAGTATCACTCCCGACACCAGCATACCGCTTGCGCAGAGTGTTTCTGCCACACCCAGGGTTGCCGAATCTTTAAATGAAAGGATCAAGGGCTCCGCAAGTGTCTGGAACATACCGATAAGAAGTGTTACCACCGACATCATCACTACGAGAATAAATACGCCTTTGTTTGCGGCAAGTACTTTCCAGCCTTCCTTGATCTCTTCTCTGAAAGAAGGTTTCTTTTCGATCTCCTTAACCTCGATGCCTTTTCTTACGATTGCCGCACTTATAACGGTTAAAAAGAATGTGCAAATATCAATGATGAGAAGAAGTTTTACGTCGCTTATCGCCAAGAGAGATCCGGCGATAATGGGGGATATCAGATATCTGGCACTTCCTGCCAAAGAAACCAATCCGCTTGCTCTTGAAAACTCTTCTTTCGTAAGAAGATCGGTAATCGTAGCTCTGTATGAGGGCTCAAGGAGGGAAGAAAAAACTGCGCTCACAAATACGCCGATGCATATTTCCCAAAGTTTGGCATCGCCCCGGATCATGCATATAAGAATGTAGATAACACCCAGAGCGGAAAGGCCGTCGCCGATCATCATCAAAAGTCTTCTGTCATATCTGTCCGCCAACACACCTGCGGGTACGCTCAATACAAATACCGGTAAAAATCCGAGCAACGTGACAAGGGCCATTCCCGATGCACTTCCCGTTCTGTTAAAGATGTATACGCCCAAACCAAAGCTTGTTAAGCCACCTCCGATGGAGGAAATTAATTCCCCCGACCATAAAAGCAAAAACTTTCCAAAACCTGATTTCTTTTCCATTTTTCATGCCTCTTTGTTCATTGCACTTTTACGACCGACCGTCGGTCGGTGATATTATATAAACATAAAAAGGGATGAATGTCAACACTCATCCCTTTCAATTTTATTAACCTATTCGTATCTGTACCCGACTCCCCATACCGTAACTATATGTTTCGGTTCTTTAGGATCTTTTTCTATCTTGTCTCTTAACCACTTTATATGAACCGTCAGCGTCTGCATTTCCGACTCACTGTCACTGCCCCACACCGCATTGAAAAGATAGTTTTTCTTTAATGTGGTATTTTTGTTTTCCATAAGGATCTTCAAAAGTTCCGCCTCTTTTTCGGAAAGATCGAACTTTTTGCTTCCGACACTCAAAGTTCTTGTGGGGTAATTTAATATGATTGAACTGTCCGAATACTCTTCCTGACCGTATTTTCTTTTAAAGATTCCCTTTATCTTCGCTCTGAGAATGTCGATATCGTAAGGTTTTTCGATATAATCGTCCGCGCCGATCTCAAGACCTCTTAGTTTGCTTTCCTTGTCGGTCTTTGCGCTGGCGATCAAAATATGCGTGTTGGAATCTTCGCGGATCTTGGAGCAAACCGCAAAGCCGTCAACCGCGCCCGGTAACATTATATCCAGCACAACAAGATTGGCCCCATATCTGTTATAAAGATTCAAAGCCTTCTCGCCTGTACTTGCCAGAGAAACCGTATAGTTGTCTTTTCTTAAAAAATCACATAACAGTTTCCCTATCTCTTCGTTGTCTTCAACAACAATAATATCCAACATATTTTCAGATCACTCCGAGAGGAATTAATACGATAAGAAGAACGGCCACCAACGCCCACTCGGTTACAAGGAACGTTGTTCTCTTCTTGGGTGCCATATCCGGAACATAATTGCTAGCAAGGAAGAAAGGAACATAGGTGGTTATAAATACGGGAATAACGCCCCACCATTTATAAACCCATATAAATGAATGATTACTCGTTCCTGCAAGGAATGACTCAAACAAAGCAAACAAAAGTGCCATTTCAAGTGCACCCACAAGTTTGCAGCTTATGCCTTTCTTTCCATTCTTTGCAAAATATCTCGTGTTTCTGTCCTGTGGAAGCATCTTAAAGGAAATGATACCCGCAAGTGAGAACATCATTGAAAGTTCCCAGCATACACCGATCAAAAGAATGAATGTGGTCGATTGATTTGAAACCGACCATAAAGGATAACCGAATACATGACCTATGATCGCATTGCATATTTCATAAAGCCAATGCACTCCGTAAAGCGCAAGACCCGCAAATATCACATCATAGTTCTTCTTATGTATTTCCGACCAATAAACGTAAAATACAACTGCAAGAATAAAGATAAATGTCCAGTTAAAATTGTCCGTACTTCTTACTTTAATGCTCTCAACAAGCTGTTTAGCGGTCTCGGAACCGTCTCCCCAAAATACAAACATGATTTTTTCCCTCCTCATATTCATAAAAAACCTTATGTACTTACATTATAGTTTAACGAAATAAAAAAAGAAACCGCAATTAGCGATTTCTGTGAGGTAATACTTTGATAACTTAATACAAAACAGAAGATTACCGAGGGATAAAACCTCTTCTATCTAGTGAAG
>CAMPBP010000288.1 GCA_946639085.1 uncultured Lachnospiraceae bacterium | reverse complement strand
TACGAATATATGCTTTACTACCTTTGGTAAGTCGTTAAAGAGAGAGGGTTATCTTCTCTCTTTAACGACTTATATTTTTTGTTTGACAATATACGCATAGTATAGTATTATGCAATTAAACAAATATGCCTCTGCTGATTAGTAGGCATATTTTTATGACAAAAATAGCATTGTATACTATACTTTGAGTGAAAGGAGAATTCTATGGCAGAAAATGCTAACGAAGAAATCAAAGAAGTAATCGAAGAAAAGCAGCCCGAAGTTATCACGGAAGAAATGCCCGAGGAGTTATCTGAAGAGTTATCCGAAGAAGAAACCGAAACTGCAAAACCTTCAAGATCGGGAAAGCCTCGCTGGACAGACGGTTACACGGATGAAGAACTTGAAATGATCGGTGACCTTTTAAAGAAGGTAGCAAGTAACGCAAAATCATTTCTTCCCGCAACCGACAAAAAAGCAAAGAAAGAAATCAAGGGTAAAGCGGTAATCACTGATAACAGTGATTCGATAGTCACTACGACTGACACTCTTAAAGAGGACATGCTTGAACTCAACCGGTCGGCTCACTCAGGAAAGATTCTTGAAGGAAGAGTCATTGGTTGCAGAAAGTCAGGCGACTCGAACATTTCCACCAACCTTGCGGAAGTTGAATACGGAAACGGAACGTGTACGGTACTCATTCCCGATTATCTCTTATTCAACTATGACGTATCTGATGTTCGTGATCCGGCAAAGCAGAAGAGACTTGAAAGCAGGGTAGTCCACATGATCGGAACCGAGATCAAATTTGTCGTAAAACATTTTGATCAGGCCGCAAAAACTGCTTATGCTGACAGACTTAAAGCGTTAGAGCAGGAAGCATACCAAAACTACACCCGCCACCTTAAGTCAACCGACAGACCTCGTGTCAAGGTAGGTGACATTGTAGAAGCAAGAGTAACGGCGGTATTTAAAAACCGTATCGTGGTATGTGCTCTTGGTAGCGAAACCACTATCTTCCAAGATTACGCAAAAGGGATAACAGAAGTATCCTGGTCGAACATTTCAGACCTCAATATGCTCTTTAAGAAGAATATGTTGGTCAAATGTAAGGTCATGAGTATCGAGAAGGTAAGTGTTCAGAAGTACAGCGAAAAGTATGACATGATCGTTACGGAATTGTCTGTGAAGAGAACCACGGCAAATCCTTTGATCGAATATTTCGATCACTACAAACCCGGTCAGTATAAAGAATGTGTGATAACCAACGTATCCGAATCGGCAGGTGGTATTTACGGTATCATCAGCGACGTAGGAAAAGTCGATGTGATGATTGCCTACCCTTCATTCGGCGAAATGCCGAAGATAGGTGATAGGAGAACGATAAAGATAACCGAAGTCACCAAGACCGATAAAAACGGAAACACAGTTGACGAAAACGGCGAACCTATTCGAAGGATATTTGCCATTTTCGCAGACGTATAGTTAAAAGGGGCTTATGCCCCTTTTAATAAGACTAAAAGGAAAGGACAATACAATGCGAAGAAAGAAAAGTAAGTTATGGATCATTATAACACTTGCCGTACTCTTAATAGGAGTACTGGGAGGAAGCTATTATTTTATAAGTACACTTAAAAAAGACAAAGAGGCGGCTGAGCAGCTCGCCGAGGCACGCGAAGAGTTTATCGAGTCAAACATGCGCTATGTATACGTAGCGATGGAAGACATAAAGCGTGGCGATATCATAACAGACGGAAAGAACGTTCAGCTCGAAGAATGCTTAACGGCACTTCCCGACTATGTATATATTGACGAGTCATACATCGGCAACACAGCTGTTGTCGACATCGAGGCAAACACTCCGGTGTTTGTAAACATGATCGCTAAAGAAACGATCACCAACGACTTAAGAGAAGTTGAGATCGGAGTCGCAAGGCTTAATATCAATACATCATTAAATGATTATGTGGATATTCGTATTCGCTTTGCGAACGCAGCAGACTATATCGTATGTGCAAAAAAACGTATAAAAGCATACGATTTAAAGAATTCGATTTTCTACACAGACTTAACCGAATCGGAAATTCTGTGTCTTGCGTCGGCAACGATTGACGCATATATCAATTCCGGCACAAAAATTTATTTAACTAAATATGAAGAACCTAATCTGCAGGAAGATGCGATTCCGTTCTATCCGGTAAACGAAACGGTCCACAACCTTATGGCGACCGATCCTAATATCATCGAAGTGGCAGAGCATACATTAAATCTTGAGGCTCGTCATGAGCTCGCGCAGATTTTAGGAACGCTGGATAAGGATTATCTTGATGCCGTAACGGACGGGGAAGATTTGGAAGACACAGCGCATTCACAGTCGCTCACAGCGCAGTATTCATACCTTGACAGCAACGGTGCATATCCTTCCACTTTTGTAAATGATGCAGATTCCGAGGCAGAGAACAAAAAAGACTCGACCGTGATCGATAACTTTAATTACTCACTTGATGACGGATTAGGTCTTGAAGCGCCTAACGAATAAGAAAGGAGAATTATGATCAGATTAATATATAACGGCTTGGAACGTTGTGACTTTATCTACTACTTATCACTTCTCCTTGCGGGCAAATCAAAGCAGAT
>CAMPBP010000287.1 GCA_946639085.1 uncultured Lachnospiraceae bacterium | reverse complement strand
TCGCCGTTTTTAACAAGCTTGTATGTTGATGTATCAAGATAAATGTTATCGGTTATGAATATCTTTGCGTCGTCGCTCTTTTCGCAGGGCGGAACGTCGACGTTCGCCGTAGCCACCGCGTCGCGCGCTTTTTCGTAGCGACTTAATATCGCCTTAACTTTGGCAAGAAGGATGTTAAGCGTAAAAGGCTTTGCGATGTAGTCGTCACCGCCGATGTTAAGCGCAGTCAGCACATCGTCGTCACTTTTACGGGCAGAGATAAAAAGAATGGGCATGTCGTAGTCTTTCCTTATGCGCTTGCAAAGTTCAAAACCCGACTTTTCGCCCAGATTAATGTCAAGAAGAACGAGGTTCGTCTCGTTCTTCTCAAGGAAATCGACAGCGTCGTCATAAGCGGTAACGAACGCCGTTTTTATATCAAACATGTTAAAGTACTCTGCCGTATTCTCGGCGATCGTTATATCGTCATCGATAACAAGGCATTTGTATTCCATTCTGTTCCCTCTTTGCTATCTTAAGATCTTTACAGTACTTCCGGCCTCGCCCGCGAACACTATCATGCCGTCGTTCGGAAGCGGAACTGTGTTGCCGTAATCGTTCATAAAGCTTGAGTACTTAAGATCACCGTACTTGTCGAAAACGCTCACCATCGCGTTACCCTCGATATCGAGTGTGATCGTCTCGTTCATAAGACCGTTCAATTTATACCACTCAGTCTCATTATTTAATGTAACTTCGGTGATATCTTTTGTAAAGTCCCCGATGTTCTCCTCGCTTATAAAGAGGTATCCGTTGTCGGTGCAGGAAAGGTACTCGCATCCGTTTTCGTGTATGATCTCAAAGTCCGTGATATCTCTTGAGATATCCGAAGGAGCACTGAGCATATTTACGGCGTGATCTTCATCTGCGATCACACAGCCGTTTACAAATCCTCTCGCCTCGGGATCTGTATGAAGCGAGATCTTCGGCAACGTAATGTAAGCTATGTCCGAATAGTTTGAACCTGTAAGGAAATACGATCTTCCGTTACGTGCCTCCCATGCCGAAACCGCCGCATCTGAGACGGTGGGTTCTTCGTACTTTTGTAATCCCGCAATGTCGTTCTCGACAATGAACACCTTGCCGTCTTCTTCGGCGAACGTCACGACATCGAGCGGCGTTGAAACGATCGCGTTACCCGACAGGACGTCGCCGGTCACGTTCACGAAATCGCCGTCTGTCGTGTACATATACTGCACGCACTGCCTCGAATCGTCGGTGAGCGTCTCAATCATCAAAAGCTTATTTTCGGGGAAAGACAACTTCGCCACGCCGGTAGAGTAGCCGTAGATCCCTGCATGCTTCAAGTAGGACTCGGGAACTGTATCGACTGTCTGTCTTGTCCTCTTGGGATGCGACACCGCGATGCCCTTTTCTTCGAGCGCGATGTCCATCAGCTCAAACGCCACATCCATGCAATCTTCGCTCGAACCGTTCGAGCAAACGACCGCAACGCTTATCTTTTCTTCGGGCGCCACAGCCAGAAACGCGTGCTGAAACGATGTGTCGCCGCCCTTTGTGACTACCTTCACGCCCTCATTCTCATAATCGGTATAAAGAACACTGTCCCAGCCAAGGCCGTAATCGGAACTGTATTCATTTGCCTTATGGTTCTCCGACATCATGCGTTTTGCGCTCTCGGAAAGAAGCGTCTTGTCACCTGTAAAGAACGTGCTTCCAAATGCAGCAACATCGCGGGCTGCGGACATCACACCACCCGCTCCGACGAGTTGCATACACTCGGGTGCCATGGTCACACCGTCCTTTATGAAGTAGAGTGCCTGATCGTTCATATTTTTTGCCGTAAAGATCGTGCATGTGGAACCTGCGCCGATTTTTTGAGCGATGTTCTTTTCAAGATATTCCGAAAAACTCATGCCCGATACGCGCTCGGTTATTATCTCAAGGAGCGTAAAGCCGTCGTTGCAATAGCAGTTGTATGTGCCGGGATCGGCCTTTAAGCGCTCGCCGCTTAATACTTTCAGAAAGTTATCGTGGTAATCGGTGCTCACGTTTCCGAACCGTTCGGCGTCAGCGTAAACGCTTCCCATAAGCCCCGATGTGTGGTCCATGAGCATCCTTACCGTGATGTCTTTGTATCGTTCGTCGGCCATCGTGAAGTCGTCGATGTACTCGCAAACCGAAGCGTCGAGGTCGACTTTTCCTTCATCCGCAAGCTGCATTACAGCAGTCACGGCGTACATCTTGCTGACGGAACCGATATTTAAGTAATGTGCGTCTCCCTCGGCGAATGCGCTCAAAGGCGAGATCGCAAAGAGCACTGCCGCCGCCAAAAACATTAATGATTTCAAAACAGTTTTCTTCATACATTCTCTCCGTTCACTATTCCGTCATCAGTTCGTAAACCGAAATGTTCTTTATCTTCTTTGCTCCGCGGTATGCCGCAAAGAACGTAAATGCCAGTATCGCCGCGTCGGTTGTGATCACCGTCGCAATTGAAACCGCAATCTTCGCAAGCACCATCTCGATTGCGCCGGCAAGCGCTACCGAAACAAACGACCCGATCGCAACCGCGACGATCGCCGTCGGAATCCCGCGCCCCACCTCTTCGGCGTGCGTCGGCC
>CAMPBP010000286.1 GCA_946639085.1 uncultured Lachnospiraceae bacterium | reverse complement strand
TATTTAACTTACTTAATGCTTCGTAGCCAAGCGGTAAGGCAACGGATTTTGGCTCCGTGATACATGGGTTCGAATCCCATCGAGGCAGTTTTATGTCTTTTTGCTTAGACATAGTTTTGACGGAAGGTAACATCGGCTGACGCGTAGCACGTCCCACCTTGTAGCCGTGTGAGATTATCGCGAGGTGGACCTCCTTAAAAACAAACACATTTTGAATATAGAAAGGGAAAATATGTTAATAGCACTAATTATCGCACTCGCACTTATTTTAGTAGGAACGCTTTTAGGTGTTTTAATCTATATCAATTTTTTAGATCACGATTACGGCATAGTATTGCTGGTGGGTTTAGTTATTTGGTATGTCGCATCGGTTGTGATAAGCCTTTCTTTAACCCGATACAATCCCGATAAAGATGAAAAGTATGTGGTAAAGACTGTTTCAAACGAAGTCATTGCTTATGAAGATGACAAGATTGTTTATAAAGAAAAGGATCAGATTAAAAACGTTAAACCGGAGTACACGATATTAACAGACAAGCCCACTCACTTGGAAATCGTAACCGTCAAAAGGTGGTTTTTGAAATCAGAACACGCCGTATTATATGTAAACGAAGACGCTATCGGAGACGGCTTAATTAAATTTATGATCGATATATTACTTGAAGAAAACGGAGAAAGCGCAGATTCATCAACGGCTGATATGATATTTGAAGAATATAAAAAACGTGGCAAGTAACATAATTAGTAATTTTGGGAGTATAGGCATAATGGCAATGTCACGATTGAAGCGCGAGAAGACGAGCGGTTAGAGATAACAAGCTGTCGAAAAGATCGGATGCGGGTTCAAATCCTGTTGCTTCCATTAACAAGACACCACGTTTGAGGTAATATACCTGTCGTTGGTCGGTAAATGAAAATCCGATGGGGAATAAGGCTAATAACCTCCCAAAACCTCATTAAATACGGCGTGTACAGAACTTGGCTGTACAAAAAAATTCGATTCCTTGCTTATTGCTTGTGAATTATCAAGGCTTTGTCATTGAGCCAGGTTAATCAATGACACTTTCCGGTGGCGGAATAAGTAGACGCTTGGCAGAAGGTTGATACAAGTGGGTGGAACATCCTAACTGTTGAAGTAGAAAGGCAACCATGTAAGGTGCGAATCCTTACCCGGAAAATTGACCGAAATGGGCGAGAGAAGAGTAAGGCGAGGTTACCCCTCGTATCTTCGAAACAGAGACAGGAACAAAGACAAACTCGCTTCCTGCGGTAGGTTAACACTTCGATAGCACAACGGCAGTGCAACTGATCTGTAATCAGTAGGTTGTGAGTTCGAATCTCACCCGAAGCTCTCGGCAGAAGTATTTTCTGTTCGACTTTATGCAGAGGTTTGCGGGCCGATCAAAACGTATCGGTACGGCTGCATAAAGAATATTTACAGGGCGGTATAGCCGCAATTAGGAGAGGTCTTGCCTGGGAAAGTTCCCCGAAGTAGACGACGATCAGAATGGGTTCCGTGTGATTCCCACCCTTACAGCAATAGTTGTGAGGGCGAAAACACAGTCGCCCTGACAGATGGCAAGTTCGCAATAGTCTGTTCGTCCAAAGCTGCTGAAGACGTTAAAAGCTGACAGTATTCTTCCTACAAGGCGGTCGCTTCCTAACAGACCGGCAGACTTCCGGGAACCACCAAACCCTGCTGCATTATGTTCGCATAGTGTAGTAATTTGGCATAGGTTGTGGCGAGTGCGCACGAAACTGCCTTGTAGGATGCTTCGTTTATCGGCCAACGAAACAAAAGAACAGACCGAAATATAACGGGGTAGGTTGATGCTCGTCTTTCCGGCAGTCTTAGGACAAACCCCACCCGTCGTGGTAAAAAGACAGGCCCGTATTCCGAGGGTGTATGATACGGTTCGGTGACAGTCGTAGGAAATCGGAAAAGTCACCTTTTTCTGTGTTTGGGCAAGTAGCATAATTGGTAATGCACGTTGCTTTAGGCAAAACGGTAGCGGAAAACACAGACACCGCTTGTAAGGTTCAAATCCTTACCTTGCCATTTGGTCGGGACTGACTCCCCCGATCGCATAAAACACGCTCGGTTATTTCAACCTCTCTTATTGCCGGGCGTGATACGAATCGTTAGCTCAGTTGGGAGAGCACTCAAAAAATGAGGCGTCGGAGGTTCGAGCCCTTCACGATTCTATTTGTTATAGTGGCGGAATAGACACGATATCCATTTTAGATCGCGTTCGGATGGAGTGGTAAAACTGAAAGGCGCATCAGTAATAGTAGACGCTTATAGGAGAGATAAGATAGTTACGCAGAAGTAGCCTTTTGCAAACAACGTTCTCACGAATGCTATCATGTAAGGTGCAAATCCTTACCTATAACATTTTTATGGTGTTGATACGGGTGCTAATTTGAAACTATCCGGCGAGAAGTAAATCATTTAGCGAAACTCCTCAAAGAGCAGATAATGGACTGACCGCACTGCCGCCATTAAGAAAAGTTGGAAAATAAGGAGATCAAGCGATGATTAAGTGTAGTGAATGCGATCACCAATGCGCGGAGTATAAAATGCTTGTTAAGGTTCAAAAAGAAAACCTTACTCCCGAAAAAGATACGTA
>CAMPBP010000285.1 GCA_946639085.1 uncultured Lachnospiraceae bacterium | reverse complement strand
ATTTTGTTGACAATTCGCCCGCCGCAATAAAGGTCATTACCGAAAATGTCAAACACACGAAGTTTGAAGATAAATCTGTTATTTTGAAAGAAGATGCGACAAGTTCCGTTTTTCGCATTTTTGAAAAACACATAGACATTGTTTTCATAGATCCACCATATGACAACGATCTTGAAAAGCCGCTTCTTAAGCAGCTTTCCACGGCATCATTTACCGATGAAGATACTATCTTTGTTGTAGAAGCATCGCTTAACACATCATTTGACTATGTCAGTGACTTCGGTTATACCTTATACAGAGAGAAAAAGTACAAGACGAACAAGCATGTTTTCTTGCGTCTTGATAAGTAAATGCGGAGGATCATCATGAAATCAGCAATTTATCCCGGAACATTCGATCCCATGACTTACGGCCACCTTGATATCATTAAAAGAGCTGCCAATATTTTCGACGAACTTATTGTCGGCGTTCTTGACAATAAGGAAAAAACTCCGTTGTTTTCTGTTGATGTTCGTGTTAATATACTTAAAGAGGCAACCAAAGATCTGCCCAACGTAAAAGTTGAGAGTTTCGGGGGCCTTTTATCAGACTATTGCAAGAGCAAAGGTATATTTGTGGTTGTAAGAGGTTTGAGAGCCGTAACCGATTTTGAGTACGAGCTTCAGATGTCTCAGATCAACCGTAAACTGTCCGATAATAAGCTTGATACGGTGTATTTCAATACCAGCCTTAAATATTCGTATCTCAGTTCTTCATCGGTTAAACAGATAGCTCAGTTTGGTGGTGATCTGACCGATTTCGTACCTGGCTTTGTGGCAGATATGCTTTTGGAAAAGTTTGATCAAAAAAATTGATGAGGGATGCAGGTTACTTATGGAAAGCAAGATCGAACAGTCTATAGACAAGATTGACGAATATATCGCGAATTGTAAATTCGTAACACTTTCTTCTTCTAAGATCATAGTCAACAAAGAAGAGATTGATGAACTTATAAGAGAGTTAAGACAGGCAACTCCCGACGAGATCAAGAGATATCAGAAGATCATTTCCAATCGTGACAAGATATTGAACAACGCTCGTGAGAAAGCAGAAGCACTTATAAATGAGGCTACGGTTCAGACCAATCAGCTCGTTAACGAGCACGAGATCATGACTCAGGCTTATGCCAAAGCCAATGAGGTTGTATCCATCGCAACAAGACAGGCACAGGATATTCTTGACAGTGCAACGATCGAAGCCAACAATGTAAAGGCTGCTGCGATCCAATATACCGACGATCTTTTGGCAAATCTTGAAAATATCATTACACATGCCACTCAGCTTGCAGGCGGCAACTATCAGGAGCTTATTGCTAACCTCAACAGTTGCAACGGTATCGTTAAAGCCAATCGTGCCGAGCTTCATCCCACTGAGGATGACGGACTTGAGAGTCTGGAGATCGAGACAGGTGAAAGTGAAGAAACAGAAGGTCCCGATCTTATATAGTTAATCTTTTACGATGTATTATCGGCTGCAAAATTATAATTGCAGCCGATTTTTGTTTAGTGATGAACCGACAGGGGGAATAGGCTTGATAAGGATTGACAAATATCTTTGTGACAACGCAGGATTGTCAAGAAGTGAAGCGAAGAAGGCAGTTTTATCTTCAAAAGTAACTATCAACAACATACCCGTCAAACGATGTGAAGCAAAATTGCTTGAAGGAACGGACACCGTTACTTTGAACGGTGAGCCCGTGACTTACGAGAAATACAGTTACTACATGCTTAACAAACCGACCGGATACGTAAGTGCCAATTCCGATTCCAAAGAAAAGACTGTTATGGACCTGCTTTCTTCGGAAAAGAAGAAAAATCTTTCCTGTGTCGGACGACTTGATAAAGACACTACGGGTTTGCTTCTCATAACAAATGACGGAGAGTTGCTTCACAGACTGATAAGCCCAAAGAAAAATGTTTATAAGGATTATCTTGTTACGATAGTAAAACCGTTAACGGATAAAGATATAAAAGCGCTTGAGGAAGGGGTGGATATAAACGATCCCACACCTACCAAACCCGCAAAAGTCAAAGTGATCGATGACAGCAATATTGTTCTTTCGATAACGGAAGGGCGGTTTCATCAGGTAAAAAGAATGCTGATCGCTGTGGGAAATGCTGTTGTGAAACTTAAAAGATTATCCGAGGGTCCGTTAAAACTTGATGAATCTCTAAGTGAAGGTTCATACAGAAAACTTACACCCGAAGAAATAGATCTTCTAAAAACGTTATAGTCTCTTAAGATAAGGAGAAATGTATGAGTTTGAACATCATTTTGATAACCGGTGCTTCATCGGGAATGGGAAGAGAAACGGCAAGACAGCTTGATAAGATTTATACGGATAAGATTGATGAGATATGGCTTATCGCAAGAAGAAGGAACAGACTGGAAGAATTGGCGAATGAACTCAGTCATCCCTGCCATATTCTTGAAATGGATCTTGCAAACAAAGACAGTTTTGAAAAACTCGATGCCGAACTTAAACTTCTTGATTGTAAGATCAAGTTTCTTGTTAATGCTGCGGGATTTGGTGTGGCCGGAAAATTTACCGAAAACGACCTATCTCGTCAGCTTGAGATGATAAATGTCAATTGCGTT
>CAMPBP010000284.1 GCA_946639085.1 uncultured Lachnospiraceae bacterium | reverse complement strand
CTGATTCTCGCAAGAAGCGAATTGCCGGCACTTTCAATGTTGGCGGCGTACATCTTGACTTCTTTATTCTCGGCCTCTCTTTGAATCATCTCGTTCATGCCTAACATCGTGTTGATAGGCGTTCTGATCTCGTGAGACATGTTCGCGAGAAATTCGCTCTTTGCCTTGTTGGCCTTTTCTGCTTCATCCTTGGCAAGACGAAGATCGTTCTCGTTGGCTTCCAGATCGGTTTTCTGTCTTTCGTATACGTTTGCCTGGAATTTGAAGATCGCGCCGAAGATAACGCTTATGACAAGTATCGCCAGGGCGATATCGGTTATTTCCGCCTCACGGCTTAACACATTTAAGATCATCTCGGGATGTGCGATCTCAAGATGGAAACATACCGCGTATATAAGGGCACACAATGTAAAGGCAACATAACTGATCGTACCTTCAAGTACGAACCAGTTAAATACCAATCCCATTAAGAACCATATGGGCATACCCGAACGCATGCCTCCGTCAAGGAAGTACATGATTGGGAAAGATATCATACATCCGCCGATGCTTAATATGATACCGCTGACTTTTGTGTTTCCGGTTTTATATGCAATGCCTGTAGATATGAAAGCAAGCACCACCAGTACGAATATCGGAATAAGCTGTACAAAACTTCTTGAGAATATGAACGTACTGACAATGATCAAAGGAGAAGAAATCAGCATTGCCACCAGAAAGAGATTAAGTAGTCGGGAGTGCAGGTCCTGATTGTCATAGAACATGACTCCGGCAAATTTCTTTAAAGCCTTCAATTATTAATCCTCTTTTGAAATAGCACCTTAAGCTGTTATTATCTCATACTCTGATTAATCTTTTACTAAAATCCCAAACTGTCATTTACGAGGATAACATGGATCCTGCCTTTATGACGTGAATATCTTGTGATCAAAAACTGGCAGCAAATCGTATCGGGTGACTTGCAGTTAAAACATGTTCCCGTCTTGGTGCAGGGTGTCGAAAGGCCGAAACGCTGAACATTCGTTGTTGCCGCAACGTTTCTCGCTCTCTTAAGTGCACTGTCGATGTCGCTGCATATCTTATTGATGCCTACGATGAACACAACTTTCTTCGGTCCGTATGCGATCGCCGAAACACGGTTTGAATTGCCGTCGATGTTAACGAGCACACCGTCGTCGGTCATGGCGTTTGCACTGGAGATGAACACGTCCGCGCCGTAGGTTTCCAGTTCTGCCGCTCTCTTGTCTGCCGCACCGTTTCTGTCAATGTACTTGTAATCGGGACCTTTTACCGCGTCGGTAAGCCCGATCTCCTGTGCGCTCATGCATCCGCCCATGGTAACCGAGCTGCCCTTCGGGATGAGTTCAAGAGCAAGTTTCAGCGCCTCTTCCTTGTCTTTTGCGTAGTACCCTGTCATGTTTCTGGACTTAAGACCTTCGATAACCTTACCGGCCAAAAGTTCATTTCTTTTCACAACGTTCTCGTTCATTTGCGTAACCTCCCCAAAATATCTGTGCAAAAAAAACTCATATAGTTGTTCCTATAGTATAATCATTTCTTCCGAGATAGTCAAAGATTATAGGCAAATTTTAAGGAATTTTGTGGCTTTTTTGTTGAAAAAATGCCCCCTTTTTGATATATTGCTGACTATGAGCAAACTTGAAGAAGCAAGAAAAGAATTTTCAAAAGATTTATACGCCACCAAATTATCGGGCATAGTAATAGAAGAAGTAGGTGAAAACAGCTCACTTTGCAGTATGAAGATCACCGAAGATCACAAAAACGCCTACGGAGGCGTGATGGGCGGAGCAATATATACTCTCGCGGATTTCGCATTTGCCGTAGCATCAAATTTCGGCAAAGAAAAAGCGACAGTCAGCGTGGTCGGGTCGGCCAGCTTCATGTTGCAGCCCAAGGGCAGTGTTCTTTATGCAAAAGCTTCTTTATTGAAAGACGGTAAAAGCAACTGCTTTTACGAAGTAACGATAACAGACGATCTTGAAAGACTCATCGCAGTGGTATCATTTAACGGCGCGCACATTTAATGCGAGCCGTTTTCTTTGTGCCTGATCACCATATTTCTCATGTTGTTGGCTTTAAACACTACAAGCGCCATAAAGAGCAGCGCGTAGATCGTGAGCGTGATGACCTTGACCCAACCGATCGCGTACGTCAAAGACTCACTATTGTACAGCGTCGAACGATACTGGAGCGCAAGATTTACGGCCGGAAGCGCGATAAAAGGCGCGACGGGAATGCTTTTGCCGTTCTTTATCGACATAAAGATCGTAATAAAAGTGATTGCGAAATTTATTATAAAAACAGCCAGCAGCTGATAATTCAAAAACGGACCGACTTGGGCCTGTTCCATTCCGAAAGGCGTTTTTCCTTTTCTGATCACGGATAACGTTATAAACATAAGTGTTGTTGCATAGATCATCGAAAAAAGAGCCAATGCCGGAAAGATCGCTTTTTGCTTAAGTTCGGAATTTTCGCCGAGTCTTTTCCTCCCGTTTGAGACAAAAAGCATAAGAACCATAGCGATCGCAAGGAAATATACAAGCTTATAAGAATACTCAATCATCATATAAAACAATGCATGAAAAAGATAAAACAAATCATTAGGTTCATTAATATGGTGGTCATCAACAT
>CAMPBP010000283.1 GCA_946639085.1 uncultured Lachnospiraceae bacterium | reverse complement strand
CATGAATGGCATAGGCCTCTTCAAAAGTCTTGGCCTCTCGCAGTTTTTCTGCGAATTCGTTCATCTGTTTTCCGAAGGACTCGTAATCCGGTCTTTCGTATTTGATCTGTGAAAATTTCATATCTTTTCCCTTTCTTACATTCTCAACATTAATTCTTTTCCGATGACTTTTCCGTCTTTTATATAAGTTCTCGGAACGCGCTTGCTTACCGCGCAGGTGATCTCATAGGGTATGGTGCCCGCCAAAGCCGCCAGCTCGTTTAACGAATTGTGATTACCGAATATCTCGATCTCGGAACCCACATCGACACCGGGCTTTCCGGTAAGATCGATCATGCACATATCCATGCATATCTTTCCCCGTTGAGGTGCGAAACCTTCTTCGGTATATAAACTGCACTTGTTTGAAAGACATCTTAAAAATCCGTCAGCATATCCGTAAGGAATAACGCCGATCCTTGTGGTGTCGGAAGTCTCAAATATGCCGCCGTAGCTTATCTTTGTGCCTTTGGGATATATCTTTACGGTGCTTACCACACTTTTGAGAGTCATGACCGGCTTAAGACCGAGTTTCTCGGCAAATTCACCGTATCCGTAAAGCAAAAGCCCCGGCCTTACCATGTCAAGACACATATCAAGATAGTTTGCAACCGCTCCCGTATTGGCACAATGACGAATCTTAAAACGTCTTCCCGTTTTGCTCTCTACGCCCTTTATAACATCGGTAAAAAGTTTAAACTGATGCTCGGTATAGGCTTTACACTCTTCTCCCGGCTCATCGGATACCGCAAAATGTGTAAATATACCTTCCGCATCAAGCATGGGATAATTGACCGCCTCGGCAATGCCTTCAACACCCGTCTCGAAATGATCGTCTTCAACCAGAAATCCCAGTCTGCTCATTCCGGTGTCCACTTTGATGTGTATCTTCAAAGGCTTTCCGAGTTTGACGGCTTCTTCGGAATACTCTACCGCCTTGGATTTGCACGTAACGGCCTGGGTTATATCATATTCGATAAGTCTGCCGACCTGCTCTTTGGGAGTGTGCCCGAGTATCAAAATAGGCATCTTGATATCGTTGAGCCTAAGTTCCATGGCTTCGTCGATACTGCTTACCGCAAGATAATCGGCACCTTCCTTTTCCAATACCTTAGACACTTCTATTGCGCCGTGACCGTATGCGTCGGCCTTTACGACACCGAGAAACTTAACGTCTTTTCCGACGCGCTCCCTCAAAGTCCTGTAATTGTGAACAAGGGCATCAAGATCTGTCTCCGCCCACGTTCTCTTAAGCGTAGATTCCATCCTTATATCCTTTCTTACGCGGTTTCTTTTTGCCAATAATGAGGCTTCTTAAGTTCGAAAAAGCCCATTGTTATCGTAACTGCCGCAGCCATCGAATCGGCTATCGGACCTGTATAGATAATGCCGTCTATTCCGAAGAATCTGGGCATTATGAGCAATAACGGTATAAAGAAAATGATCTGCCTTGTGAGTGACAGCGTCATACCTCTCTTCGGTCTTCCCGTGGAATTAAAGAAATTCGATATTATGGGCTGCACGAAATTTATGAATATGCAGAAGAAATATATTCTGAAATACTTGACCGCAAACTCATAATATACGTCAGAGCCTTTTCCGAAAAACTTGATGATCTGAAGGGGAAAAACCTGAAAGACCATAAACGCGAAGGCAGACATCACGGCTCCCGAGCCAAGTGCGAGAAGCACCGCTTTGCGAACTCTGTCAAACTGTTTTGCACCGTAGTTAAAACTTGCTATAGGCTGAAGTCCCTGGGATATTCCGATTATAACCGAGAAGAACATCTGCCCAACCTTTGAAACGATGCCCACACAGGCGATTGGTATCGATTCGCCGTACACCGACAACGCGCCGTAATACTTAAGAGAGTTGTTAAGTATTATCTGAACGACCATCATGGCTATCTGATTGAAGAAAGAAGCCGTTCCGAGAGAAGCGTTCCTTCCGAAGTATTTAAGTCTCGGCACAAGATGCTTTCTTTCAATCTTAACTGTCTTGTAATGAACAAGATATCTTATTACAAGGAAAGCGGAAATATACTGGCCTATTATCGTCGCAAGGGCGGCTCCGGCCATCCCCCATCCCAGCACAAATACAAAGAGCGCATCGAGAAAGATGTTTAAAACCGCTCCCGAAATGTTACAAAACATCGAATAGGTAGGTGAACCGTCGGCTCGCACGAGATGTGCTCCGCCTGCGGTCAGTATAAGCATCGGAAAACCCAGTGCGGTTATTCTTGTATATGTCTTTGCGTAATCGTATACGTTTGCCGGAGAACCGAAAATGACAAGAAGTTGGGGAAGAAAAATCTCTGCAATGAGACTTAAGACGACGCCCGCTATGGCAAGCATCGTTATCGAATTGCCCACATAATAGACTGCTTTTTCTTTATCCCCTTCACCCATTGTAAGGTTGAAAGCGGAGGCCCCGCCTATACCGAATAACAGTGCAATGGATGTGCATGAAATAACAAACGGAAATGCTATGTTGGTAGCAGCATTTCCGAGTTCACCGATACTGTGTCCTATGAAAAACTGATCGACTATGTTGTAAACGGCTCCCACCATCATCGCGATAATGGAGGGGATCGCAAATTTCCTTAAAAGTTTTCCC
>CAMPBP010000282.1 GCA_946639085.1 uncultured Lachnospiraceae bacterium | reverse complement strand
AGTAGGTCTTGTCAAACTTCCAGTCGCCCTGCACCGTCCAGTGGAAGAAATCGATAACGATAAGGTCGATCTTGATGCCTTCCTTTTGATACTGTCTGGCAACCGTAAGCACTTCGTCCTGAGTACGATAACGGAGCTTGCACTGCCAAAGTCCCATCATGTCTTCGGGATACTTGGGCGCGCGTCCCGTAACGTCCGTGTAGTTTTTCATTATATCTTTGGGAGAATCGGCAACCGTGATCCAGTAATCCATCTCCTTTGTGCTCTTTGCGATCCATTCGGTTATGTTCTTTGCAAAAGAAACACGTCCCACTGCAGGATTGTTCCACAAAAAACCGTATCCGAGACTCGATATCATGAAAGGAACGCTGATCTGGGAATTGCGCTGTGCAAGTTCGAGCACCGAACCTTTAAGATCGAGGTATCCATCCTGATACTGTCCCATACCGAATATCTTCTCGTTCTTGTTCGCTTCGAATTTTAGGTTAAGTGAGTAATCGCTTCCGCCGATAACACCCTTCCACTCTCTGTTTACGACTTTAAGGCATCTTGACTTATCCGAAAGCGTGCCGTCGTACATTGCAAAGAACTCTCTTAATATAAGCTCGTCATCTTTGTAGAAAGAAACAATTCCCACAAAGTTGACCTCGCATCTTATGCGGCCGTTGGTGATGGATGCGTTCTCGCGCTTGTCTATAGTGCCGTCCCCTACCCAGTGGTCTATGAGAAATGTCTTTATTTCGGGCTTAACGTCACATTTCGGGCTTTCGGTAAGTGCCCAGTTGTTTCCGGTGATGTCGTTAAACATCGTGGAACGAACTCTCAACGAATCCTTACCCCAAGGCTCAATGATCAGTGTCTCTCCGCCCTTCTTGGCTATAAGAGTATTTTCTTTGATTTCAAATTGCATAAGTAACCTCCAAGTTAAAAAACTTAAAACCGAAGTCTCGGTACTAAACAGTATAGTATGAAATCGCAGGAAAAAATAGAATAAATCTCTTTTCAAAACTGTTATTAATGAGTATTATTTTAATCATTAAAAGATTATGGGAGAATGCGTATGAATACCGAAAAAGTCACTAAAGAATGCGTTGAATGGATAAGAGATTTCTTTGAAAAAAACGGCAAGGGCTGTAATGCCATAGTGGGAATATCCGGCGGAAAAGACAGCTCCGTAGTTGCGGCTCTTTGCGTGGAAGCTCTGGGAAAAGACAGAGTCATCGGAGTTTTGATGCCCTGCGGAGAACAGGCGGATATCGATGCCGCATATCTTCTGGTGAATCACCTTGGCATAAAGCATTTTGTGATAAACGTAAAAGAAGCCGTGGAGGCCGTCGTAAAGTCGCTTCCCTTCGAAGCTTCGGTTCAGACGCGCACCAACATTCCTCCGAGAATAAGGATGACCACATTGTATGCGGTGGCTCAGTCTCACAACGGACGCGTCGCAAATACCTGTAACCTTTCCGAAGACTGGGTGGGCTATTCCACCCGCTACGGTGACTGCGCCGGCGATTTCAGTCCTCTTTCAAAGCTTACCGTTACCGAAGTAAAGCAGATTGGCAGCTTTCTCGGACTTCCCGACAGCCTTGTCCACAAAGTACCCATCGACGGACTTTGCGGAAAGACCGACGAGGAGAACTTAGGCTTTACTTACGACACTTTGGACAAATATATAAGAGGCACAGAAGAACCTGCGCCTCACATTAAAGAACTTATCGATAAAAAGCATGTTGCCAATCTCTTTAAGCTTGAATACATGCCGATCTTCGATCCAAAGTTTTAGTTTTCGGTCCTTTTTCTTTTTACCGCTGTAAAACACAAGAAAACCAGCGATACAAAAGATATCACGGTGGATATTATCCAGTAGAAGGGCTGCTTGAAGTTAACGGTTATCTCGCCTTCGAAGCCCGCCGGCACCACAACATCTATAAGATTCAAGTACCCGTTACGTATCGTTAACGGGTTTTTGTTTTCATCGTAAGCGTAGTAGCCCTTGTAATTTACCTTGGGCACCTCCACGTATGACTCTTCCCCGGGATTTGAAACGTACATGACAATCTTGTTGTCTTTAAGACTCTTCACCTCGTAGCTTTCAAGCTGCGGGTTTGTGGGAACGTACTCGATCACCTCAAGTTCCGAACCTTCTTTCAAATACTCGCACGCACCCATATATCCCGAGTCCACTTCCGAGTATTCTTTAAAGTTCACGCTCTCATATCCCTGCTTGTATTTCACTGCAAAGACTACTGTCATGACAATGCATAAAGAAACCGCTGCGACAGAAATTACAACCTTACTCTTCGCGGCTTCTTTTAACATAAGTGCTGCAATAAGAGACGTAAACAATATGGCCGCCGCAAGATATCTCCAGGGAAACTGAACCTTGGCGAGTATCTTGAACAGATGCGTACGGCCTTCCAAAGTGTTCCAGGGGAACCTGTCGGTGGACATGAAAAGCGTGAGCATCGCCATAAAGCCGATAACGAAATAGGGATATTTTCTTTGCTTTGCAAAAAATACGACAAGGCATACCAGAAGTGCTACCGTGAGGGGCAGGCCGATGGTAAGCTGCATCCTTAATTCCTTGTATTCGATATTTCTTCCGAAGATCTGTCCGAAGAAATCAATAAACTGCGAAAGATATGCGCCGCTTGAACGAATGAGCATCGCCTGTGTATG
>CAMPBP010000281.1 GCA_946639085.1 uncultured Lachnospiraceae bacterium | reverse complement strand
CTCGTAAGTTCAAATACAATGACGTAATCGTTGTTGCTCTTATATCTGTCGATAATGCGTGCAAAACATTGATACAATCCCTGTGCCGTGTAAAAGCAAAGATCATACTCTCCGTCTATAGGCAATAATATAAGCTTTGTCTTCTCCATCGGCATGATGACTTCAAGTCTGTCATCGGACAAAACGTCATATACTTTTGACGAGTATACCTTTTTAGCCCCATCCGGTCCGGATAGTCTGTCTACCGCCTGGAGATCCACCTTGTCTCCCGCAAAGACATATTTTGATAACATATTCCCGCTCCTTTACTGATTGGAATTCTGATTAAATTTTTTACCCGTAACTATATGTGAAAAGAACGCGGCCATTCCCCGCCTCTTTACACCCGACATCATCTCTTTGTTCATAAGAGTTGCCGCTATCTGTTCGTAAGCGATCGCGGACTTGGCGTTAGGTGTCTGTATGGATACAGGCATCTGCTGCATTACCGCTTTTGAAAGTGCGGGATCTTCGGGAACCGCACCCAGATATGAAAGAGGTAACTTAAGATACCTTGCGACAACGGCATTTAACTTATTGAAAAGCGCCTGTCCTTCCTGTGCATTCTCGACCTTATTTGCAATAACCTTCACCTGCGAATTGTCCGGTGAAAATCTTGCATGTCTTGAAAGTGCCTTTAAAAGCGAATAAGAATCGGTTATCGAAGTGGGCTCGGGCGTCGTAACAAGCAAAATCTCTCCGCTGGCTACCAAAAACTCAAGCACCGCGTCCGATATTCCCGCTCCCGTATCCACAATGATAACATCTGTTATTGCGTCAAGTTCTGCCAGATTCTGCACGATATATGTAAGATGTTCACGGTTAAGGTTGCTCATTCCCGCTATACCCGATCCGCCTGAAATGAAACCGACTTCGTTGGGTCCCCAGGTGATGATGTCTTTAATGTTCATGCCCTGATAGATCAGATCGGCAAGATTGTGTTTGGGAACCGCACCGAACATTACCTCGATGTTTGCGAGACCGAAGTCCGCATCGAGAATGATCACTCGCTGTCCCATCTTACGAAACTGTATTGCGAGATTGATGGAGGTGTTGGATTTGCCTACGCCGCCTTTACCGCTGGTTACCGTTATGACTCTGGCTACCGGTCTGGGAGCCACATTGTTTGCTTTAATTATATTTCTTAACTGTTCTGCCTGATCCATGGTTATCTTTTACCTCCAAGAAGGTTCTTTACCGTGCGCTGGGCATTAAACTGTTCAATATCGTCGGGTACGTTCTGTCCGCACGTTATATAGGAAAGAGGTGCACCCGTATAAAGCTTCAGGTTAAGAAGATTACCCAAAGCCGTAGTTTCGTCTAACTTTGTAAATACGAGTTTGTATTCGGTGATCTGTGAATATGCGTCCGCAATACTCATAAGATCTCTGTACTTTGTAGTCGCGCTGACTACGAGATATACTTCTTTTTCAACGATACCGTCAACGGAGTGAATGAAATCGCCCATGATGTTCTTCTGCTCGCTGTTCTGATGAGAGTGACCTGCGGTATCCACAAATACATAGTCGAAGTCTCTGAAATCGTCTAACGCGGATTCCATTTCTTCTATTGTATAGATGATCCTGAAGGGAACCTCGAGTATGTTGGCGTAAGTTCTAAGCTGCTCCGCAGCGGCGATCCTGTATGTATCGGCCGTAAGAAGAGCGATCTTTTTCTTTTGCTCAACAGAGAACTTCGAAGCTATCTTCGCAATGGTAGTTGTCTTGCCTACGCCCGTGGGACCTACAAAGAACACAAGCTTGGGGCCTTTCTCGGCGGGTGTGATGCAAAGAGGTTTTTCAAATTTAAGTATCATCTTCTGGTAGATACCCGATAAAGCCACATCAAAGGGAGTTCCCGCTTTTGTGACTTTTCTTGTCTCTTCCACTATGTTTGAAGCATATTCTTCGTTTACTTCGTTATCCGTAAGAGTCGTCTTTAAAAGATTGAAGAAAGTGCTGAGTTCATCTCCGAGTTCCTCTGATTTGGAGGATGAATCGGATGTTTTTTCAGGCTTTTCGCTTTCTTTATCCTTGTTTCTGTCAACGTCCGGAGAAAGTTTTTCTTCCAAAAGATTCTGAAGACTGTCCAGTTTCTCCTCGAGGATGTTGCCAGGTCTGGGCCGCTCATAGGTAACGGGTCTGTCTGAAACAGCAGCGTCGTCGGAAGAAACCGTTTTGTCAAAACGTCTGAGTCTTTCAACTCCCGTCTCACTTTCCGCCTTTTCAACGATGGAATTCACTTTACCAAGGGCTTCGGTGATATTTCTTGCGCTGACGTTTGCCTTTTCCTGAATGGCACGGTCGGTATCATCTTCCAAAGCTACCGTAACCTCCACCAACTGAGGTGAAAAGATGGCAAAAATCCCCTTCTTTTTTACATTCCTTACGTTCATCACGACAACGTTGGCTCCAAGTTCTTTCCTTGCAGCCTCTATCGCTTCACTTTCTGTTTTTGCCTGAAATTTCTTAATGATCATTTATGCAGTCACCATTCCGACAGATTGTAATTCCACATTTGATTCTATTTCATTATAACTTACAACTACCAGATCTTTGTAGTAATCTTCCGTAAGTCTCTTAAAATACATTCTCACGATGGGAGAAGTAATTATGATCTCATTCTTTCCGAGATCGTCGAGCTTCT
>CAMPBP010000280.1 GCA_946639085.1 uncultured Lachnospiraceae bacterium | reverse complement strand
GATCTCCTCTGCCTCGAGGGCAAGGTTGTAGAGCGTATCAAGGTCGCGGCCTTTAAGTTCTACAGAAATACCGCTGCCGCCAAGAGCCGACATATCCATTGTCGAAGTCTCCACCGACACGGTGATGCCTTCAAAATCATCGCTAAGTTCATGTATCTTCTTAACAAGCTGGGAAGACGACATCTCACGCTTCTCTTTCGTGGTCACGTAAAGCGTCGCATTCGTAACGGTGTCGGAGCTGTCCGAAGCCCCCGAAAGCATTGAGATCGTTGTGGCACTGGCAGTCGCACCGATATCAACTATGTCGTCAACCTGCGAAAGCCTCTCAACCAACGTATCCGCCTGCTCCTTTATATCGGTAAGCCCCGAATCTTCATTTGCCGAAAGGGTAACCGTTATCTGAGGCGACTCCATGTCGGGGAAGTAGGCGAAACCGTTTGTATATGCCAGATAGGCAGAAAGAAACAGCATCGCAACAGCGAGAAGTAACACAAGGGGTTTAACTTTAAGGGTCCCACGAAGGAACTTCTCGTACCCTTTATGGAAAGCGGACTTTGTGCCGTTCTTTGTTTCTTTAACCTTCTTAAGCATTCCCGAAGCCGCCGCGGGCACTACCGTAAGCGCCACCAAAAGACTTGCCATAAGTGAGAATGCAATGGTAAGTCCCATGTCCGAGAAAAGCTGTCTTGTAAGTCCTTCGGTAAATACGATGGGAAGGAAAACGCAGACCGTCGTCAAAGTCGAAGCAAATATCGCACCCGCAACTTCCTTTGCACCTTTGATGGCCGCCTCTTTGGGATCCGCTCCGAGATTTCTCAGTCTGTATATGTTTTCAATCACGACTATGGAGTTGTCCACAAGCATTCCGACTCCCAGAGCAAGACCGGAAAGTGAAATGATGTTAAGGGTAACCCCCGAGAAGTACATGCATACAACCGCCGCAACCAGACTGACGGGGATCGATATCGCAATTATGAGTGTAGGTCTTATATCACGTAAGAAGAAAATGAGTACGATGATCGCCAGCAATCCGCCGATGAGAACGTTCTCGAATATGGTGTTCATTACAAGGTCGATATAGACGCCCTGATCCATGAGAGAGATGATCGTTACATCGGGATATCTTTCTCTTAATTCTTCGAATCTGTCTTCCAAAAGATCGGATACGCTGCCTGTGGAGTAACCGGTCTGCTTTTGAACGGAAAGAACGATACCGTGTTTTCCGTTTACGTTCGTGTATACTTTGTCTTCGTTGTTTACGGTGAATATGTCGCAAACATCCCCCAGGGTGATGATCTCGTCATCGCTCATGGGAATCTTTAAAAGGACAAGGTTCTTAAGTGCTTCCTCGTCTGTGGGTTTGTCGCCCACGCGCACAAGATAGGAACCGTTTTCTTCTTCCACATATCCCGCCGGCATTGAAAAGTTCTGTGCAGTAAGTAAGGAAGAAACCGTATCGACGGAAAGAACGCTTACCATATCGGCGGCTTTCTTTGCGTCTTCTTTCTTTTCTTCAAGCTCCGCTTTTCCGTCCGCGATCTGCTCTCTGGCGTCGGATAACTGTTTCTTTGTATCTTCTATCTTTGTCTTGCCTTCTTCAAGCTGAGCCTTGGAAGTGGCAAGCTGATAATCCGTAAGATCAAGCTTTGCTCCGCCGGTGGCAAATCCTATTATCGCCTGATACTCTCCCGCATAAACCTGTGAGATACCCGCATCTACTTTTGCGGTGGATTCGGCAATGTTAGCAAGCACACCGTTCTGGGTTGCCACATAATCCGCTTCGGAAAGTCCCATGGTGAGGTTGTCGATGTTTTTCTGTATCTGATCGATACCCGCATCTATCTGGGTAATGCCTGAATCTATCTGGGTGATACCCGCATTTATCTGAGTCTCACCTGCGGTGATCTGAGCGATACCGTCGGTAAGAGATTGTTTTCCGTTAATATACTCTTCGTTTGTGGTAATACCGGTAACCAGCATTCCGTACTGGGTCTGAAGCATGGCGTTATCCACATCAAAGGTCATCATCGAGATCATTGCCCCGGCGTCCGTTGAAGCGAGGGCTGTTTGGATCTCTGCAAGCCTTGCGTTGGCATCGGTCTTTGAAAGAGTGCCCGCTCCGCCGTTATAATCCGCAAAAACAGCATCAATATCGTCCTTGGATCTTTCAACCAGGGTTAATGCATCGTACTGAGTCTGCAAAGTTGCTTTCTGCGTGCCAAGGTCGGTAAGCTGCTTTGTAAGTTCTTCTTTTTGTTTTGTAAGTTCGGCCTTTTTCTCCTCCACCTCTTTCTTCGACGCATTAAGGGTATCCAGCGTCGTAAGGTTTGTGGTGATATTGGTCTTTGCCGCTTCAAGGTCCGACTTAAAGGTAAGAAGTTCAAGCTTTGCCTTTGCTATCTCCTCGGTAGTGGCCTGCTGCTTTTCCTCAAGCTCTTTCCTGCCGTTATCTACCTGGCTTTGAGCATCCTTTAACTTCTTTTCGTTCTTTCTTATCTCGCTTTCGGCGTCTCCGATTCCCTTCTCGCCGTCTTCTATTTCTTTATACCCGTCTTCGATCTTCTCGTAGGCTTCAAGAAACTTCTCATCTATAAGTTCGTAAACACGCGCGTTGACTTTGTCGAGTTTCTTCTTTGATATAACGGCGTGAATGCTTTCTTCCACCATACCGCTGGCACTTACAGAAGCCA
>CAMPBP010000279.1 GCA_946639085.1 uncultured Lachnospiraceae bacterium | reverse complement strand
GAAACATCACACGGAAGATTACCGTGACCAACGATGAAAAGCCGATTCAGTACAAAGACGGATATACGTTTACCGACACGATCGAAGACAAACAGATATTCGTGGAAAATTCCCTTAAGTCGGGCGGTACTCCCGTCACTTATACAAAAAGCGGCAATACGATAAGCTGGACAGACAAAGACAATACTCCGTCCAAAGTTCTCACATATGAGTACAAGACACATGTAGACTTTTTAAAGCTTACGGCAAAGACCAACGAGAACATCGAAAAGCAGAGCGAAGTCAAGAACACCGTTAAGGTCAGTGCTCCCGCAGGCGACGATTACGATGCACTTTCCATCAGCAAAACCGCTGCAGATACTGTGAAGAAGCAGATTCAAAAGTGGATCGAGAAGACCGGAACGGATGTCGATGCGACCGGTAAGTCAACATGGAAAATAATAATACGAAACAACGGATTTAAGCTTAAAGATGTTGTTCTTAAAGATATTTTTGATACAGACGGAGTGGAAATAGAAGCAACGAATTTTGTCATAAAAGACAAATCGAACAACCCTGTTTCTTTTTCGCCTCCGGTAAAAAACGGGAATGAATATACTATCGCTTTGACCGACCCGATGGTGGGCAATGCGGAGTATACGGTTACTTATGATACTCAGATAAAGGATTACGATAAATTCTTAAAAGGCAATCATAAGGTTCCTCAGAACAAGGTGAATATCAGCTACAAATACGATCCCCTCGGAGACGAAAGCACATGGAAATCCTCCGAAGGCCCGGGGGTCGGAGTTGATTTCAAGAGTCCCGATACCATTATGCCCAAGGCCGCGATCAAAAAGTCCTCTCAAGGCTTCGACCCGGTAAATCACACCATGGACTGGCTTATAGAGATCAACAATAACAAGCAGGCTTTAACGAATGTAAGTGTGTCCGACGCCATTCCGGCAAAGCAGGTATTCAAGAGCCTTAAATGGGTCAAGATCGACGGTGTGACCGTAAGCGAGCCGGAGTATACACTCGATGCATCGGATCCTTCCAATATAGTTGTTTCTTTCGGCAACAATATAGTTAACAAAAAGGCTTCTTTTTACATAACAACACAACTTACCGACGAAGCCAATTATCTGTGGGCCGGAAATAAAAAAGAAACGTTTACCAATAAGGCCACTGTCAAATCAGAGGGAAATCCCGAAGTGACCGATTCGGCAAGTAAGGAGTACGCAAGCACGGTTCTGGCCAAGAAGTCGGAAAATTACGATTACAACACTCATAAGATAAAATACACGATCACCGTCAACCAAAACGCTATGGCGATGAACGGTGTGGTTGTTACCGATAAGCTGAATGAAAACCTTGAATATGTTGCGGGCTCGTCATCGGCTGCAGGAACGGCATATGATACCGGCTCCAATACGCTTACGTTTACTTTGGGCTCCATATCCGAAAAGATCGATATCGTTTTTGAGGCAAGAGTCAAGGACGGAGCAATTTTTGAAAATACCGACAAGACTATAAACATTCCGAACACCGCTTCAATGATAAGCAATGAGTATTCGGGAAATACACAGGTCACATGCAACAACCCTATCAACAATGAGGTCATCCATAAGGACGGAAAGCAGGATAAAGAAGTCATCGAATACACCATAAAGGTAAATCCCGCACGCCAGGATCTGTATAAGGACGGAATAGATGAAGTGCTTATCGAGGATATCATCGGCGCAAGTATGGTACTTGATAAAAACACTATCAAGCTCTATAGAGCGGATATTGATTCGACGGGTAAATTTACCGAGAAAGAACTTGTTGACGCCGAAATAAAGCCTGTTGAGTATACGGAATCAAAAACCATACTAAGAGTCGTTATTCCCAAGAGCGGCAGAAATGATGCATATATACTTAAGTATACGGCAAGAATGATGAACTACGATGCCCACGATTTCAGCAATATCGCTCATTTGAAAGGTTACGGGGATGACAGTATCAATCTGTCGAAAGTAGAATTTTGGGACACCAATTTCTCTACCGTTAAGTTTTCGAATTACGCCTTTTATATAGGCGAATTGAGAGATCCGAACGAGGATCATATATTGCCGGGCGGACATTTTCAACTTCTCGATCCCGAACAGGATGAGAAAGTGGTTGCGGAAGCCACCAGTGACTCGAACGGACAGATCATGTTTGCCGGTAATGAAATACTGCCCAATCATGAATATCATTTAAAACAGACCGATGCTCCGGAAGGCTATGTGATCCCGGATGAACTTAAAGACGGTACAAGAGTTGTTCACACAGACGATAAGGGTATTACGGTCGCAAAGGAAAAGAAAAGTGAACACATCGTACACAATTCAAAACCGGATCGTGTGATCGATTTCGAATTGCTTGATGAGACAGACAAGTCAACAGATTTAACGGGTCTTCACGATACACCGGCAAAGATCGTTGTATATAAAGGTTCTGATAAAGTCTGGGAGACCGGAGACGGAGAGTTTAAAGCGGTATACGGGATCGAGTACAAGGTTGTGGAAGAGACCACGCCTTTCGGGTATCACGGCCATTCGGAACCCGGTTACAGATTTAAGATCGATGAAGACAGTGAGAAACTTGTTCTTTTGGATGATTATGCGCATGTCAAAATTTCGGGCGATACCATAACCATGTACGATGAAGCCAAAGACAGCATAAGCATCTC
>CAMPBP010000278.1 GCA_946639085.1 uncultured Lachnospiraceae bacterium | reverse complement strand
CTCGAGCTTTGTAAGGAGAATAACAAAAAGGTTATCGGTGTTGTTGCCGATATCTTTACCGTTGACAAAAAGTATGAGACGGCAATAGAAATCGCTCTTGGCGGAAATGCTCAGAACATCGTTACCGAAGATGAACAGACTGCCAAAAAGATGGTTGAATATCTTAAAAAGAACAGTTTCGGTCGTGCAACGTTTTTGCCTCTTACAACAATAAAAGATCCTCAGACATTTAAGAATCCCGATGCGCTTAAAGAAGAAGGTGCAATAGGTCTTGCCAAGGATCTTGTAAAAGTAGATAAGAAATATGACGACGTAGCCGCTACACTTCTTGGAAGAATACTTGTTGTCGATACTATCGATAATGCTCTTAAGATTGCCAGAAAATATAAATTCAGCATGTGGATCGTTACGATCGAAGGTGAACAGCTCGCTCCGGGCGGCTCCATTTCGGGCGGTTCCTTTAAGAATAATTCCAATTTTCTCGGACGCAGAAGAGAGATTGACGAGCTTAACCAAAAGATCAAAGATTCGCTTAAACTCATCGACACTTTGGTTGATGAGATCGAAGCTTTAAAGACCAAACGTAATCGTATGCGTATGGAGATTGAGGACTTTAAGGTTAAGATCCAAAAGAAGTACATTGAGCAGAACACGGCAAAGCTTAACGTTATAGCCGCTCAGGAAAAGAAGAACGAGACTATCAAAGGTTCTCACGATCTTAAAAACGAAGAAGTCGAGATCTCTACTCAGCTTAAAGATATCGATTCCAACAAGTCGGATATATTGAATGAACTTACCGAATCCGAGAAGACTGAAAAAACAGTAACGGAAGACATAGCGAAGTTCCAGGAAGAACTTGATGCAACTCATGATAAAGAAGCGGGATACGCAAAAGATGTTGCAGCCTGGGAACTTGAAGTCAACAAATGTTACCAGAAGCAGGATTTCGTTAATCAGAATCTTCAGCGTATCGAAGACGAGATCAAACGTTTTGAGATCGATGCCAACGAAGTTAAGGATAAGATCAAGGAAGGCAATGACAATATCTCCTTAAAAGAGAACAACATTGCCGAGATAGAGAAGACGATAGCACAGGGACATACAACTCAGACCAAGACTCAGACCGAACTTAACGAGAACGTTAAGACAAGGGACGATCTTACTTTGAAACAGAAGCATTTCTTTACTGACAGAGAAGAACTTTCTTCGCGCATCACTTCGCTTGATAAAGAGATCTACAGACTCAATACGCAGAAAGAAAAGTATACCGAGTCTATCGAAGCTCAGATCAATTACATGTGGGAGGAGTACGAGATCACTTTAGTCGATGCAAAATCGCTTCGTAACGAGGATATGAAAGAACTTCCTTCGATGAAGAAACAGATCACGAAGGTTAAAGAAGAGATTAAGAAGCTGGGTGACGTTAATGTAAATGCCATCGAAGATTACAAGAATCTCATGGAACGTTATACATTCCTTAAGACCCAGCACGATGACCTTATTGAAGCAACCGAGACATTAAAGGGTATTATCGCAGAACTTGACGAAGCAATGCGTAAACAGTTCACCGAAAGCTTTAAGGACATCAACAACGAGTTCGACAAAGTATTCAAAGAATTGTTCGGCGGCGGTAAAGGAACTCTTGAACTTATCGAGGATGAAGATATCCTTGAGGCGGGCATCCGTATCATTGCTCAGCCCCCCGGAAAGAAACTTCAGAACATGATGCAGCTTTCCGGTGGTGAGAAGGCGCTTACTGCCATCGCTTTATTGTTTGCGATCCAGAACCTTAAGCCTTCGCCCTTTGCTTTACTTGACGAGATCGAGGCGGCACTTGACGAAAGTACAGTCGATCGTTTTGCCAAATATCTCAATAAACTTACAAAGCATACTCAGTTCATTGTCATCACCCACCGTAGAGGAACTATGTCGAAGTGCGACCGATTATACGGTATCACGATGCAGGAGAAGGGTGTATCGGCGCTTGTAAGCGTTAATCTTATTGACAAAGAGCTTGATGATTAAGGACAGTTATGGAAGAAGAAAGAAAACCCGGCTTCTTTGAACGACTGAAAATGGGACTTAAAAAGTCCAGAGATGGGTTTGCATCGGATATCGACGCCGTGTTTTTGGGACACGAGAAGATAAACGACGATCTTTATGAGGAACTTGAAGAAGTTCTCATAATGGGTGATGTGGGAGTGAATACTACCGAAGACATCATTGAATCCCTCAAAAAGTCGGTTAAAGAGAACAGAGCCAAGATACCGGGAGAACTTAAAAATCTTTTGTATGAAGACATAAGAAACAGATTGTCGTCTACGGAAGATATGTACGTTTACGAAAACAAAAAGAGCGTTATTATGGTAGTGGGCGTTAACGGTGTCGGAAAGACGACCACTGTCGGAAAGATCGCCGGTATTTATCATAACGAACATAAGAAGACTCTTGTGGCTGCCTGTGATACTTTCAGAGCCGCAGCAAACGCACAGCTTGAAGAATGGGCAAAAAGAGCGGATGTTCCGATCATTTCCTCTAAAGAAGGAACCGATCCCGCAAGCGTGGTATTTGACGCGGTAAACGCTGCCAAAGCAAGAAATGTGGATGTTTTGATACTCGATACTGCGGGAAGACTTCACAATAAGAAGAACCTTATGGAAGAACTTCGCAAGATGAATCGAGTCATCGACAGAGAAT
>CAMPBP010000277.1 GCA_946639085.1 uncultured Lachnospiraceae bacterium | reverse complement strand
TGTTCTTTCGCACTTCGCGAATACGTGCGGTGTTGTCAAGCTGGTTGGTCGCATTCTGGAATCTTAAGTTGAAGAGTTCCTTCTTTGCGGTCACGAGTTCTTCCTGAAGCTCTGCAGCTGATTTTGTATTGAGATCTTCTACATATTTTCTGCTTTTCATATCTTTTCACCGCCTTCCTGTTCTGCACGGGTTACGATCTTGCATTTGCAGGGCAGTTTGTGCATAGCCAGTCTGAGCGCTTCTCTTGCCGTTTCTTCGGGTACGCCTGCGATTTCGAACATTACGCGGCCCGGTTTAACAACTGCTACCCAGAATTCCACGGTACCTTTACCGGAACCCATACGGGTCTCAGCGGGTTTGGTCGTGACCGGTTTGTCCGGGAAGATCTTGATCCATACTTTACCGCCACGCTTGATATAACGGGTCATCGCTATACGGGCAGCTTCGATCTGGTTTGATTTGATCCAGCACGGTTCTGTTGCGGCAAGTCCGAACTCGCCATTGCTGACGGTATTGCCTCTTAATGCTTTGCCCTTCATGGAACCGCGGAACTGTTTACGATGTTTAACTCTCTTTGGCATTAACATAATTATTTATCGCTCCCTTCCTTCGCTCCTTTAGCAGGAAGTATTTCACCGTTATAGACCCATGCCTTGACACCGACTTTTCCGTAAGTGGTATCCGCTTCGGCAAAGCCATAGTCGATATCGGCACGAAGAGTCTGAAGCGGGATGGTTCCTTCGCTGTAGAATTCCGTACGGGCTATATCGGCTCCTCCGAGTCTTCCTGAAACAGCTGTCTTGATCCCTAAAGCTCCGGCTCTCATCGTACGCTGCATGGTGGATTTCATGGCACGTCTGAATGAGATACGGTTTTCAAGCTGAAGGGCAATGTTTTCGGCTACGAGCTGTGCATCGCGATCCGGTCTCTTGACCTCGTTGATGTCGATGACGACTTTCTTTCCGATCTTCTTGGAAAGTTCGTTCTTAACTTTCTCAATCTCCGCTCCGCCTTTTCCGATAACGACACCGGGTTTTGCGGTATAGAGAATGACTTTGACTCTTCCGGAGGATCTCTCTATCTCAATATGGGAAACTCCGGCGCTGTATAATCTTTTCTTTAAGAATTTTCGGATATCATAATCTTCTACGAGATAGTCAGCGAATTCCTTCTCGGCATACCATTTGGAATCCCAGTCTTTGATGATACCGACTCTCAAGCCATGCGGATTAACTTTCTGACCCATTTCTTTCCTCCTTACCTTTCATCCAATACAACTGTGATATGGCTTGTACGTTTCTCAATCCTGTAAGCTCTTCCCTGTGCTCTGGGCTGGATCCTTTTCATTGTCGGACCTTTGTTGGCATAGCACTCGGCTACATACAGATTGTTCCTGTTCAGGCCGTTGTTGTTCTCGGCGTTGGCTATAGCGGATTCAAGCAGTTTCTTAATGACCGCCGATGCGTGTCTGGGATTGTAAGTAAGGATACCGATGGCTGTATTGACATCTTTGCCGCGGATCGCATCAAGTACGAAACAGGCTTTCTGAACCGATACTCTGGCAAAAGATATCTTTGCGGAAGGTCTGGTATCTTTTTGTTCATTTCTCGCTCTTTTTATCTG
This sequence comes from uncultured Lachnospiraceae bacterium, assembly GCA_946639085.1. Lineage (GTDB taxonomy): Bacteria > Bacillota > Clostridia > Lachnospirales > Lachnospiraceae > UBA1258. The sequence continues at coordinate 1,078 of CAMPBP010000277.1, read as the reverse complement.
ACTTCTATGTCCTTTTGACATTTCCGATTACCTCCTTCCTTATCGTACACCGGATTTCTTTTCGTCTATGCCGTGTCCCCTGTAGGTTCTTGTCGCGCCGAATTCTCCGAGCTTATGGCCTACCATATCCTCCGTAACATATACGGGAACGTGTTTGCGTCCGTCGTGAACCGCTATCGTATGTCCTACGAACGAAGGAAAGATCGTGGAACGGCGAGACCATGTCTTAATAACAGTTTTATCTCCTGACGCATTAGCAGCGTCAACTTTTTTCAAAAGACTTTTATCTGCAAATGGTCCTTTTTTAAGTGAACGAGCCATGTTTTATCCTCCTTACTTGCTTAAAGCTCTGCCATCGCGTCTGCGGATGATGTACTTATTGGACTGTTTGTTCTTCTTCCTGGTCTTAAGACCCATAGCGGGTTTGCCCCACGGAGTAGAAGGACCGGGACGTCCGATAGGTGCACGGCCTTCGCCGCCGCCATGCGGATGGTCGTTCGGGTTCATGACGGAACCGCGGACGGTAGGACGGATACCCATGTGGCGTTTTCTTCCGGCTTTGCCGATGTTGATCAGGCTGTGCTCGCCGTTTCCGATGACGCCGATGGATGCTCTGCAGTTGCTGGGTACGAGTCTCATTTCACCGGAGGGAAGACGAAGAGTCGCATATTTGCCTTCTTTCGCCATGAGCTGTGCGCCGTTTCCTGCGGAACGTACAAGCTGTCCGCCTTTTCCGGGATGAAGCTCGATGTTGTGGATCATGGTACCTACGGGAATAACGCTCATCGGCATGCAGTTGCCGGTACGTACTTCTGCTTTTTCACCGTTCATAACGGTCATGCCTACGGTAAGGCCTTCCGGAGCAAGGATATAAGCCTTTTCTCCGTCCTGATAGCTGATCAGAGCGATGTTGGCGGTACGGTTCGGATCGTACTCGATGGCCTTTACGGTTGCCGGGATATCATCTTTATAACGTTTGAAATCGATGATCCTGTATTTTCTTCTGCTGCCGCCGCCTCTGTGTCTGACGGCGATCTTTCCCTGATTATTGCGTCCCGAATTCTTCTTAAGTGAAACG
>CAMPBP010000276.1 GCA_946639085.1 uncultured Lachnospiraceae bacterium | reverse complement strand
AACGGACAGAGACGAAGATGCCATTAAAGCGGCGAGTGAAAGGTTAAAGGAATACGGCGACAAAGTAACAACGATAAGAGCCAATTACAAGGAGGCCGTAGAAACACTTAAAGAAATGGGAGTCACCGGAGTCGACGGAATAGTACTTGACCTGGGAGTAAGTTCTTACCAGCTGGATACTGCCGAACGAGGTTTTTCCTATAAAGAAGATTCAAAACTCGATATGCGAATGGACAGAAGGCAAAAGCTGACTGCCGAAGATATAGTAAATACTTACTCGCAAAAAGAACTTACAAGAATAATAAGAGATTACGGCGAAGACAATTTTGCAGCCAACATAGCAAAGCATATATGCCGGGCGAGAGAAGTTAAGCCGATAGAAACAACATTCGAATTAAACGACATTATAAAAGCGGCCATCCCCGCAAAGATAAGAGCTACGGGAGGACATCCTTCAAAGAGAACCTTTCAGGCGATCAGGATCGAATGCAATCACGAACTTGATGTTTTAAGAGATTCACTTGATGAGATGATTAAGTTTCTTAATCCGGGCGGGCGATTCGCAATAATAACCTTCCATTCGTTGGAAGACAGGATAGTAAAAACGGCGTTCAAGAAAAATGAAGATCCGTGTACATGCCCCAAGAACTTTCCGGTCTGTGTATGCGGCAACAAACCACTCGGGTTTGCTGTTAACAAAAAGCCGATACTTCCAAGCGAAGAAGAGCTGCAAAACAATAAAAGATCCAAGAGTGCAAAGTTAAGGGTATTTGAAAAAGTTTGATTGTAAAGGTCAGGGAAGACAAATGAGTGCAAAAAGAAATTACGTTTACGGGAATGCAGTAAGAAAAGCAGATTTAAGACTCGAAGTTTACAACGAGCCCACTCACAGAACTTTAAGAGAAATTGAGGGAGAGAAGAAGAGGGAGAAGAAGATGCGCATGAGCTTTCTTTATGTGGCATTTCTCCTCGGTGCATTCGTTCTCCTTGGAAAGTCTTTAATATCATACGTACAGCTTCAGTCCGATCTTACCGCATCGGCTAACCGCATCAGTGCTTACGAGCAGGAACTCAACAATTTGACACTTGCAAATGATGATGAGTATAGTAAAATGGTTAATGCAGTAGATCTTGAAGAGGTAAGAAGAGTAGCTGTTGAAGAACTTGGCATGGTTTATGCCGATTCAAGTCAGGTTATCACTTACACACGCGAGAACAGCGATTATGTAAGACAGCTTAAAGATATTCCGGATTAAGGTAATGCGTTTTGAATAAAGACGAAAAAAAGGCCGTCAAGAAATTGGCCAAACAAAATCAAAGCAGAGTTGTAGCATTCAGGCTGGGAGTATTGTACATAGCAGTACTCCTGGCTTTTGTCGGTTTAAGCATAAGACTTGTCAAGATAACAAGAGAAAACAATGATGAGTATCAGCAGCGTATTCTGGCACAGCAGTCCTACGATTCAAAGACTTTGGCCGCTAAACGAGGCGAGATCATCGACTGTAACGGAACGATACTTGCCGCAAGCAAAGAAAACTATAATGTTATCCTTGACGTTAAGATGCTTCTTGATGCCGACAGACAGGCGGGTGACAATACCTGTTCTTTTGAGACGATAAAAGCACTTTCGGAGACATTCGGTGTCGAAGAAAGCATCATTAGACAATACATTAACGACGTACCGGATTCACAGTACTTCGTTGTCAAAAAAGGTGCTTCATACGAAGAAATGAAGCGTTTCAATGCATTCACGGACAAACCCACCGAAGAAAATAAAGCAACCAGCCTTTACAACGAAAAGATAAAGGGCGTTTGGTTTGAAAAGTATTACGTAAGAGATTATCCGCAAAAGTCTCTTGCCAGTGACGTTATAGGCTTTTCCATGTCCGAGGGACAGGCTTCATACGGTCTTGAACAGTATTATAACGATGAACTTACCGGAACTCCGGGCAGAAAGTACGGCTTTTTAAGTGACGAAACGACGGTTGAAATAACCACGATACCTGCAACAGACGGTTATACGCTGGTTTCGACTCTTGATGCCAATGTCCAGATGATGGTTGAAAAGCACTTAAGAGCTTTTGCCGAAGAATATAAAGACAATGCAAGACCCGGCTGGGGTGCTCAGAATCTCGGATGTATCGTTATGCGTGCGAACACCGGTGAGATACTTGCGATGGCGGACTTTCCGAACTTTGATCTTACCGATCCGGAGGATCTTTCCATCCTTTATACCGACGAGCAGGTTAAGCAGATGCAGGACGAAGGAACATATCGTGACGCCTGCGACGCTTTGTGGAGAAACTATTGTATCTCAAATACATTTGAACCCGGTTCCGTTATGAAACCCTTCACGGTTGCCATGGGCCTTGAAACGGGCAAACTAACCGGAAACGAGTCATATACGTGCAACGGTTCACTTAAAGTTGCAGATCATGAGATCCACTGCCACAATACCAACGGTGACGGAACACTTTCGGTTAAAGGCGCAGTGGCAAAGTCATGCAACGTTGCGCTCATGTATATGTCAAGGGCGATAGGCACGGAGACTTTCCTTCAGTATCAGAACATTTTTAACTTGGGACTTAAGACGAACATAGATCTTTCGGGCGAAGCTAGGACCGAAAACCTCGTATTTAACGATAAAACACTTCACGAAAGTGAGCTTGCGACGGCTTCCTTCGGACAGGGCTTTAACGTTACGATGATCCA
>CAMPBP010000275.1 GCA_946639085.1 uncultured Lachnospiraceae bacterium | reverse complement strand
CGGAATGCATCCCGATACCGAAAAGGCCGTGATCGAAGATCCGGAGTTTTATAAGAGAGTAAAGGTCGGATACGATCTTATCTTTAACCCTCCCGAGACAAGGTTTATGAAGCTTTGCAGGGACGCCGGAGCGGAGAGCTATAACGGCTCCAAGATGCTTCTTTATCAGGGGATCATAGCTTACGAATACTGGACCGGACTTTCGATAAGTGATGAGCTTGCGGATGAATGTTTTACGGAAGTTTTTAAATGAGTAACAAAGGTCATAAAAAAAACAGTGAATACAAAAAAGGACCGCATATTGTTCTTATAGGATTTATGGGAAGCGGTAAGACCTCGATAGGACGATGCCTTTCATATAAGCTTAAAAGAGCTTTTTATGATACCGATAAGATGATCGAAGAGCATTATCTCGCCCTTCCTTATGACGAGCAGGGCAAGGACATCCTTCCCTTCGAGACGATGCTTAAGCTTATCAAGAAATTCGAAGGTCTTCGCATTTACAAGATCGAAGATGACGATGACGAGGAATGATACATTAAGAAAGGCATTTTAAAAGATGCAGGACGAAAGAAAGATCCCGATAGTGGTCGGGGTAACGGGGCACAGACAGTACAATGAAAAAGATTCTGTGGATCCGGTGATAAGAGAAGAACTTAAAAGAATAAAGGCCATGTGTCCCGATTCACCTCTTGTGATCCTGTCGTCACTCGCCGACGGGGCGGACAGGCAGTGTGCAAAGATCGCTTTGGAAGAAGGGTATACGATGATCGCGGCTCTCCCCATGGAGAAAAGCGAATATGCCAACGACTTCTCCAAAGAATCTTTGGAAGAATTTGAAGAACTCCTTTCGAAAGCGGAGGATGTTTTCATTGTGCCCGACACCGAGCCGCATAAAGAAACAAGAGAGTATTGCTACAGACAGGCGGATATTTATATTGCCGAGCATTGTCACTTGCTTATGGCTCTTTGGGACGGTTCAGACCCCGTGGAGGGCGGATGCGGCACGGCCGAGACCGTCGACATTCGTCTTAACAATTCATACGAAGTACCGGAAGAAAGAAACATCTGTCCCGATAACGGTCTTGTGGCACATATCAAAGTTTCAAGAGAAGAGGCATCGGAGCAGGTTTCCTACGGAATTGAATGGAAGGGCGACAAAGCTTCTTTTGAATCCGTTATGAAAAAGACCGATGAATACAATAAAGAAGTGGGAAAGACGGATGCAAAAGACAGGCTTTCGGCGGCTGATAAAGTAAGTATATTGAACCAGAAGCACTCGGGAAGAACGTTACTCTTTATTGCTGTCATTGCAACAGCGATCACAACGGCTTTTCTTCTTTACGATGAAGCATCCATGCACATGCTCATAATCGCATGCGGCATCTTTATCGTTTCGTTGATACTTATAGTAAGAATAGCGGAAAGAAACAGATATCTTTTAAAATATCTGGAAGCGCGTGTATTGGCTGAAGCGTTGCGTATCGGAGAGTATATGGATAAAAGTTCCTCCGTATGCGCTTCGGATCTTTTCACCTGGTCGATGTGGACCGACAATCCCTGGGTCGGCTGGGCAGTAAGGGCGGTGCACGTTGTCGAACACGGAAAAGAGATCAAGGGACTCGGCAAAGATTTTATCGAATCCCAGAAAAAGTATCATGAGAAGGCACTTGCGCGGGTTGAAAAGAAGAACCGTACCAACGGTAACATTCTTTTGATCGCTCTTATAATAACCATCATTTCTTACGTGGTCGCTCTTGTGTTTGAGATAACCGCGGGGGGCCTGTTTTCGGGAAATCTTCTTATGAGTCCCGAGAGACTCGAATGGTACAGATCGTTGCTTAAGATCGTAATGGGAGTTATGTCGGCGGCAACGCTTTTTGCCGGAAACTATTACGGAAAACTCTCAATGGAGGAAGAAGCCGACGATCATAAGCGAATGATACTTTTATTTGAAAACGCAAAGAGCGAGTACGGTGAAAAACTGTCATACAAGCTTATAAGAGAGATGCTTGGGGAGAATGCCAGATGGTATTCTTACAAGAGCCGCGGAAAGGCGGAAATAAGCCTGTAAGAAGGTTTGAAATTTCCTAAATTTTTCTTGCACACCCGGGATTGTTGTGATATCATAATAGTCCGTGATGATAAATTTCCTTGCTTCTTCTTTGAGAAGAGGCCAGAGACCAAAAGGAGGTAACCGAGCATGAACAAGTATGAATTAACCGTAGTTGTCAGTGCGAAAATCGAAGACGATGAAAGAGCCGCTACACTTGATAAGGTAAAGGCTTACGTTGAAAGATTCGGTGGAAAGATTACGAATATCGATGAGGCAGGTAAGAAGAAACTTGCTTACGAGATTCAGAAAATGAGTGAAGCTTTCTACTATTTCGTACAGTTCGATGCCGAAGCAACAGCTCCCGCTGAACTTGAGAGCCGTCTTCGCATTATGGACAATGTTCTCCGTTTCTTAATCGTACGCGCTGACGAACAGTAGAATTGATTATAGGAGAAAGAGAAGATGAATAAAGTTATTCTTATGGGAAGATTGACAAGAGATCCCGAAGTCAGATACAGCCAGGGTGAATCCTCAATGGCTATCGCCAAGTATTCTTTGGCAGTAGACAGAAGAGGCAGAAGTCAGGAAGGTGATCAGACCGCAGACTTCATTAACATTACCGCATTTGGCCGTGCAGGTGAATTTGCTGAGAAGTATTTACACAAGGGCACAAAGGTACTTGTTACCGGAC
>CAMPBP010000274.1 GCA_946639085.1 uncultured Lachnospiraceae bacterium | reverse complement strand
ACATAGGCGACGTTAAAAACGGCGATTATTCAAAAGTGCTTTCTGAGATCAAGGCGCTTAAGAATGCCTGCGGTAATAAGATTTTGAAGGTTATAGTCGAGACCTGTTATCTTGATGAGGCCGAGAAGATAAAGATGTGCGAGATCGTCACCGCAGCAGGTGCCGATTACATCAAGACTTCTACGGGATTTGGTACGGGGGGAGCAACCTTCGATGACGTGAAACTCTTTAAAGAGCATATCGGACAAAATGTTAAGATTAAGGCTGCCGGCGGTATTCGTACAAAAGAAGATATGGAAACGTTTCTTTCTCTCGGTGCGGACAGACTCGGTACAAGCTCGGCGGTTTCAATTTTGGAAGGATAATCTGTGTAATGAATGAAGTATTAAAAAGAATAATGTTACTTCGTGAAAAAATGTCAGAGGAGAAGATCGATTGGTATCTTATTACCTCTGACGATTTTCATTCTTCGGAGTATGTTTCGGACTATTTTAAAGTAAGAGAATACTATACCGGGTTTACGGGAGACAATGCATTTCTTCTGTTAAATAAAGACTCGGCTTATATGTGGACCGACGGAAGATTTTTTATCCAGGCGGCCATCGAACTTATGGGAACCACCATCGACCTTATGAAATGGGGCGAAGAGGGCGTTCCGACTTTGAGCGAGTTTATAAAAGACAACATCAAGGAAGGCGAAACCCTTTCTTTTGACGGCAGGACAATATCGTGTAAACTCGGAATCAAATTGAAGGATATTCTTGATAAAAAAGGAGCCAAGATCCTTTGCAACATAGATTACGCCGGCGATCTGTGGACCGACAGACCTTCCATGCCCGATAATAAAGTATTTTCTTTATCGGATGACGAAGCGGGAGAGAGCGTCGAAAGCAAACTTAAGAGAGTAAGGTCGGTGATAGGTAAAAAAGGCGCATCGGCACTTGTATTATCCAAACTTGACGATATCGCTTGGCTCGTTAATCTCAGAGGCTCGGACATCGAATGCAATCCCGTATTTCTCTCTTATATGATAGTCGGAGAGAGCGACTGTTTTCTTTTTGCCAAGAGTAATGCCTTAAGTAAAGAAATTGCGGATAAACTTTCCAATGACGGGATAGTTCTTAAAGATTACGATGAGTTTTCAAGTTTTCTTTCTGCCTATGAGGCTAATAGCGTAATGCTTGAGGACGAATCCGTCAGCTTTGCAACCTATATTCTTGCGGGAAAAGGCAGAAGTGTAATTAAGGCCGCCAATCCCACGACGGTACTTAAAGCGGTTAAGAACAAGCGCGAGATAGAAAGAATTAAAGAGATAACGATACTTGACTCTGTTTGTGTAACAAAGTTCATGTACTGGTTAAAGCATCTTGATAACGTTTCGACCGTTTCCGAACTTGATTGCGCAGAGAAGATGGACGGATTAAGACGTGAGGTGGAGGGATTTATTGAGCTTTCTTTCCCCACTATAGCAGGTTACGGTCCCAATGCCGCAATGATGCATTATGAAGCAACAAAGGACAATTTCTCGTATCTTAAACCCGAAGGGCTGTTTCTTATTGATTCGGGCGGTCAGTATATGAAGGGGACGACCGATGTTACGAGAACATACTCGCTGGGGCCTGTGAGCGATGAGATCAAACTTCATTTCTCGAAGGTTGTGGCCGGAATGCTTGCTTTGGCGGACGCAAAGTTCATATACGGCTGCACGGGAAGGAATCTTGATATCATTGCAAGACTTCCTTTGTGGGAACTTGGGATCGATTACAAATGCGGTACAGGTCACGGAGTCGGATATATACTTAACGTTCATGAAGGACCTCACGGAATAAGATGGAAATATTCCAAAGAAGTTGAGGAAGCCGTTTTGGAAGAGGGCATGATAATGTCCGACGAACCGGGGGTTTATGTAAAAGACAGTCACGGCATCAGAATTGAGAACGTCATCCTTTGTGTCGAGGATCAAAAGACCGATGACGGAAGATTCATGAAGTTTGAACATCTTACGTGGACACCGATAGACAGAGACGTTATTGACAAAAAATATTTGTCACCGAAAGACATTGAAAGAATAAACGATTACCACAGCAAAGTATTTGAGATCACATCGAAATATTTTGAAGGCGATGAGTTAAATTGGCTTAAAGAAGTAACGAAACCTCTCTAAATACTGTGACATTTTTTTGTTGCTTTTGAAGCGTGTTTTATTTATAATGGTCAAGGATTTTATTTTAGTAAAATAATTTTTATATAAAGGAGAACAGATATGGCAAACATTGATTTGACAAAGTACGGTATTACCGGCACTACCGAGATCGTGTACAATCCTTCTTACGAATTACTTTTCGAAGAAGAGACCAAAGCAGGTCTTGAAGGTTATGAAGTTGGTACAGTTACCGAACTTGACACAGTAAACGTTATGACAGGTATCTATACCGGACGTTCACCCAAAGACAAGTACATCGTTATGGATGAGAATTCCAAGGACACCGTATGGTGGACAACAGATGAGTACAAGAACGACAACCATCCCATGGATCAGAAGACTTGGGAAGTTGTTAAGGATCTTGCTAAGAAGGAACTTTCCGGCAAGAGACTTTTCGTTGTAGATGCATTCTGCGGCGCTAACGCTGATACACGTATGGCAGTACGTTTCATCATGGAAGTTGCTTGGCAGGCTCACTTCGTAAAGAACATGTTCATCGTTCCTACAGAAGAAAAGCAGGCTAACTTCAATCCTGATTTCATTGTTTA
>CAMPBP010000273.1 GCA_946639085.1 uncultured Lachnospiraceae bacterium | reverse complement strand
GCATATCTCGACAGTATGATCGCCGAAAAATCGATCGAAAAACTGGGCATACTCGTATGTGATATAAACGGGCTTAAGCATGTGAACGATACGCAGGGACATGCGGCGGGCGATCAGCTTATCCGCGATGCGAGCGATCTCATATGCGAGTACTTCAATCACGGCGCCGTATACAGGATAGGCGGCGACGAATTTGTTGTCATTTTGCAGGATAGAGGCTTCGACACGATGCATGAAGTCCTTGCTGACATCAATCGTGTTATCGAAGATAACGTTAAAAAGAAAAAAGTGGTGATCTCGATCGGTTATTCGGAGTTGACATCGGACGATCAACTCGTGCATGATGTATTTGAAAGAGCTGATAAGATGATGTATGAACGTAAGCATCAGCTTAAGCAAATGGGTGCACCGACAAGATCGGACAGTTAGTTTTAAATCGCAAATAAATCGCACCCCGAGCTTTATGCTTGGGGTGTTTCTGTATGCAAGGAAACAAATATGGAGACTTGGTATTACGAAGTAATAAGCATAGACGGAGACTATGCAAATCTGAAAAGAACCGACATAGAATCGGACGATCTTAAGCTTGTGGCAAGGGCGCTTTTACCTGCTGAGATCGTTGAGGGCAGCAGGCTCAAATATGAGATGATGTCATATACGATGGAATAAGCCCATGGAGAAATCAAACAACAAAAGATCTCTCGGAGTCTTTGTGTCATCGATGCTCATATTCGGAACGGTCGGAGTCGTGAGGCGATATATTCCGCTTTCTTCGGCATTGTTAGCTTTCTCAAGAGGCATACTCGGCGGACTGTTCTTACTTGTTGTCAGTCTGATCGGTACAAAGAAAACGCCCGATAAGATCTCCTTCAAAGATATGCTGAAGCTTATCTTGACCGGTATATTTATCGGCTTTAACTGGATGCTTTTATTTGAGGCCTACAATCATACGACAGTCGCGATAGCAACGCTTTGTTATTACATGGAGCCTACGATAGTCGTTTTATTGTCGCCGCTTATCTTTAAAGAAAAGCTGACCGGCAAAAAAGCGATCTGCGCCGCAACATCGATCATAGGAATGATCCTCATTTCAGGTGTGATCGGAAACGGGTCATTGGGAACGGGCAACTTTATAGGTATACTCTTATGACTCGGAGCTGCGTTCTTTTATTCTGCGGTAGTCATCATGAATAAGCTTACGCCCGGGATAGAGCCGTTTAAAAGGACCACAATACTTCTTTTGTCCGCGGGCGCGGTCATGGTCCCGTATCTTATGCTTACCGACGGCTTCAATGTCGGAGGGGCGAGCGTAAAGGCGATCGTTTTGCTGATCGTTTTGGGTATCGTTCACACAGGAATTGCTTATACGATGTATTTTGGAAGCATGGACGGCTTAAAAGTTCAGACGATCGCGGTCTTCAGCTATATAGACCCTGTTTCGGCGCTCTTATTCTCGGCATTTTTGCTGCGTGAACATTTAAGTGTGATAAGTATCATCGGAGCGGTGCTGATAATCGGCTCTGCGATGATAAGTGAATTAAAGGTGGGAAAAGAAAAATGTTAGATTGCGATCTTTATATCGACAAACGCTTAAAAAGTGTAAAAAGAACAAACGACGCACTGGAGATCGAACTTGAAAAGGGCTTTCAGAAGATAGTTCCGGTGAGTGAAAACATCGTAAGAGTTTTGTATTCGTACAAAGTTTTTTCGTCGGATGCCGACAAGCCTTGTATAGTCGATCTTCCGGCTTTTTCGGACTGGGATCACAGTGAAGACGATAAAAAGGTATATGTCGATCTCCCGAAGCTTAAGGTGATCATAGACAAAGAAACAAACAGTTTCACTTATCTTGATGCATCGGGCAACGTTCTTTTAAAAGATCGAGACAAACGCAGTAAAGAGTTAAACGAGGTTCCCGTATACTCGCTTACCAAAGACGAGGCCGTAAAAGAGACGGTAAAGACTGCGGACGGCACAAAAGAAGTCATAAAGGAAGCGGTTAAGGTTCAGACCGGAACCGCTTATCAAACAAGGCTTCATTTTGAATTTGACAAAGATGAAGCGCTGTACGGTCTTGGTCAGCACGAGGAGGGATATGCCTCTTTACGCGGAAAATGCATATATTTAAATCAGGCTAACCGTACGATCGCGATCCCGTTCTTTGTATCGACAAAGGGTTACGGATTGTTTGTGAACACATGCAGCCCTTCGATCTTCAACGACGGCTGTGAAGGTTCGTATTTTTATACCGAAGCTGATAATGAGATGGACTTTTTCTTTATAAACGGTGAGTCTTTAAAAGGCGCGATCTCAGGGTTCAGGAAGATCACCGGTAAAGCCGTGATGCTTCCGAAGTGGGCGTTCGGATATATTCAGTCGCAGGAGCGATACGAATCGCAGGACGAGATACTTTCGGTCGCAGACGAGTATCGTAAACGCGGTATAGGTCTTGACTGTATAGTGCTTGACTGGATATCGTGGCCCGACAATGAGTGGGGGCAGAAGAGCTTCGATAAAGGACGCTTTCCCAATCCTAAGCGGATGACTGACGAACTTCACGGTAAAAATGTGCATTTTATGATCTCCATCTGGCCCAACATGGCAGATTGCACGGATAATTACAGGGAATTTAAAGAAGCCGATCTTTTGCTTCCGAAGATGAACATCTACGACGCGCTTAATAAGGATGCCAGAGATCTTTACTGGAAACAGGCGAGCAAGGGACTTTTTAGTAACGGGATCGACGCCTGGT
>CAMPBP010000272.1 GCA_946639085.1 uncultured Lachnospiraceae bacterium | reverse complement strand
GACGATATTTCCAAAATGCAGGAGAAATCTGTTAAAGGCGGTACATTTGAAATACTCGACGAGACAGATACTGTCATAAAGAGCTGGACGGGCGACGGAGCCCCCAAAGAGGTTGAACTGCCCGAAGGCGAATATAAGTTAAAACGTGTAGATGAGCCTTTCGGTTTCGAAGAAGAAGATAAGATTTTGGAATTCAAGGTCAAACCGGGAAGCGGAGGAGAGCTTGAGATAGAGCCGATTTCCGTTACGGGCGATGTGATCATCGACGGCAAAAAAATAACGGTGCCCGAAACTTCCAAAGATACCGATGCGATCACGGTTGATCCCGCAGAGGCGATGGGAAGCGATCCGTTGGACGATGAGATCGATTATAAGTTAACTCCGAGAAAATATACGGACGGTCTGCCGACCGGTCTTGACGATACTCCCGCATGGAAAAAGAGTGACGGAACGCCGATGGATCTGCTCCCGCAGATAGAATACGATCTTACCATGACCGACAAGGACGGAAAGAGTGTATCAAAGATCGTTATGATAGACGAGCACGGAAAGCTTGTGATAAAGGATTATCCCGCGCCCAAGAAAGTTGCGCCCAAACCCGCACCTCCGTCTTTGGTAACTCCCGATCCGGGCACACCGGGTTCGGGCGGAAGCACTACACCTGCGACTACACCCGGCACGCCTTCGGCAACCACACCCGAAAGCACAACACCAACCGTGTCAGATGTTTCTTCGGACACCTCTGTCGAAGCAAAGAGCGATAGTGTAAAGATGGAAACGGTTGCCATGGGACACTCTGCCAAAGGTAAAAAGCAGCTTGCAAAGACAGGCGGATTCTTTGGCACCCCTGTCGGGTATATTGCCGGACTGCTTTTGATGGCGGTCGGATTGTTAATGGCTGCGGGAAAGAAGCAATATCGACTTCAATGAAGATCCGCAAATTATTACAAACTATCGGTATCTTACTGTTTGCGGTCGGTTTTCTGGTCATAGTTACTTCGCTTTGTTTAAATTTAAGGCAGCATGTTATGCGTCGTGCAGCAATCGCGGAGTTTAAGAACATGGTTTCCTCAAAAGCCTTCGATCCGAACAATATCGAAGGCGAAGAGGAGAATGTTTTAAATGACGAGCGGAGCGAAGAAAAGGAAACGGTCGAGGAGGGCGTGGATAATACAAACGCAGCAAAAAAAGTACCCTCTGAAGGCGATATCCTTTATATGCTAAGAATCCCCTGTATAGACTCGGAAAATCCGGTCCGCGAAGGCGTAAGCCTCGGCGTGTTGGCAGATTCCCTCGGTCATGAACCGGGGACTGCCTTCATAGGCGAGGAAGGCAACTGCGTTATCGCAGGACACCGCAACTACAGCTTTGGTTCCTTTTTTAACAGATTGGACGAAGTTTCGATAGGAGATCAGATATATGTTGATACCGAAGACTGTTCTTTATGCTATACCGTCTTTGACATCACAGTCGTAGAACCTGATGATCTTTCAATATTGGAAGACACCGGGGAAGAAACGCTTACGTTATATACCTGCACGCCGCTTTATCTGGCTACTCACAGGCTCGTGATCGGTGCCAAGCGATCCGATTGATCGATGTGCCAAAAAGACGGCTTTTCGTAAAGACAATTTCGCCGATTAAATGGAAAATAATAGCTAAATAATTAGAATACCTCGGGGTAGAGAATTCACAAAAAATGTGATAATATACATAAGGCTGTGACCAAAGAGTCACATATATTGAAGAACACAGTGAGATCATTACTTTCAGAAGGAGATAAATAACCATGAAATTGGGAATCGTCGGATTACCGAACGTCGGTAAATCTACATTATTTAATTCGCTTACCAAGGCCGGAGCTCAGGCGGCAAATTTTCCGTTTTGCACGATAGATCCGAATATCGGAGTGGTTCCGGTACCCGATGAAAGGATAGAACTTCTCGGAAAGATGTATAACACCAAGAAAGTAACTCCTGCGTCAATAGAGTTTGTTGATATTGCCGGACTTGTAAAAGGTGCTTCGAAAGGTGAAGGACTCGGCAACCAGTTTTTGGCAAATATCCGTGAAGTAGATGCGATCGTGCATGTTGTCAGATGTTTTGATAACGATAATATCATCCACGTCGACGGATCGATAGATCCCGTAAGAGATATAGAAACGATCAATCTGGAACTCATATTTGCCGACATGGAAGTTCTTGAACGACGTATCGCCAAGGTTCAAAGAGCGGCAAACAATGATAAAAAGTATGCAAAAGAGAAAGACTTCGCTCAGAAACTCTATTCATTTTTGGAAGCCGGAAATCTTGCAAAGAATTTTGAAGTCGGCGATGACGATGATGAAAAGGAATTTTTTGAATCGTACAATCTGCTTACCGCGAAACCTGTCATATATGCCGCAAACGTAGCTGAAGACGACTGCGCGGATGACGGCAATTCCAACGAATATGTCAAGAAGGTAAGAGAATTCGCAAAGAAAGACGGAAGCGAGGTATTTGTCATCAGTGCCCAGATCGAGCAGGAGATCGCCGAGATGGACGATGATGAGAAGCAGATGTTTTTGGAAGAACTCGGACTTAAAGAGTCGGGTCTTGATAAGCTTATAGCGGCAAGCTACAAACTGCTGGGACTTATGAGCTTTTTGACAGCCGGTGAAGACGAATGCAGAGCATGGACCATCAAGATAGGCACCAAGGCGCCTCAGGCTGCGGGAAAGATCCATACGGACTTTGAAAGAGGATTTATAAGAGCCGAAGTCGTTAACTACAAAG
>CAMPBP010000271.1 GCA_946639085.1 uncultured Lachnospiraceae bacterium | reverse complement strand
CGATGAATGGATCGGAATCGCATCTTTCGCTTATAAGATCCAAAGAATCGTAAAGAAAGTCCGACTTAAGCTGCGTACACTGAAGAGCATTGTCGGAATGACCGATGGTTTCTATAGTCTCCGCCAGGGAGTCTGCCATTTTCTTTGTACGGTAAATAGACTCTCTGTAACGAACGGTAAGCATGTAAATGTGAATAAGAACGTAGATCGGTATCATAAGCGCTCTAAAGCTCACAAAATCGATCTTTAAGATGAGAAATACTGATGTGGGTATGTAGGACACCAGCAAAAGAATGTATGAAACAAGGGAAAAGATATATGTCTTGGACTGGTTCACATACATTTTGTAAGATACGTAAAGTCCGTACATGTAAGCGATAACGCACATGATAGAGGACACTATGAAGGCGGAGGGAGAAAACTTGGGAGGAATGATGATGCTTATAAGCGCCAATACCCCCGCGGAATAATTAAAAATATGATAAAAGCGGGGCTTCTCATCGGAAATGGCCGAACCGTTATAAAGGTTCATTACAAGTGAACTGGCATTTAACAATATCAGATGGGAATTGTCGTAAAAACCGATGGGATTGATGTCCGCGGTAAGATACGCCATAGGCGTATGACACAGCCCGCCTTCAACGCTGAAAGCAAGGCAAAAACAAAGAACAGGGAACCACAACGTACGATGCAGTCCCTTGTAATATCTGAACAATATAAGATAATATGCACCCGTAAGAATGCATGTGGCCACACAAAAGGCCTGCAGCAATGTAAACATTACGTCTCCTTGCCGTAACGGTCAGATCCCGATTACAGATTCTTGACCATTTCTTTAAGTTCTTTCGAAGGTTCGGAACCGTATTCTTCGTAAAGCATGTTGCAGTAGCGATCGTAATATTCCCTTACCGCAGCGGGAGGAAGTTTGGTGGATTTGAGTTTGATAAGCTCTTTTACGGCGTTTTCTTCGTACAGATCCACTTTTAAGATGTCCTCGTAACAGCTGATGGCGGCGTCTGTTCTTCCGGCCTCAGTGTTAAGCTTTCCGGTATGATACAAAAGTTCCACATATCGGTTTTCAAGCCAGCCTCTTGCATCCTCTGCCCAATCATAGAAACGGTTCTCAAGATAGGGACCTTTGTAGAGATTTACGGCTGCTCTGGCTTCCTCAAGTGAAAGAGCGTCGATGTTATTAACCTTTTTTCTGAAATCAATATAATCGCAGCATATCTTAAGAATGTTTACGCTGTAATCGTCGTGGTCTCTTACAAGAATATCGATATAACCAAGATCCGCCAAAGTTGAACGGATATAGGTGCATGTTACTCTGAAGTTGTTTGCAGCCTTATCAAGATCGGCATCGGGCCAAAGATTGTCGAGGATCATATCCTTTGATCTGGGACGACCTTCGGAATGGATCAAAAATGCCAGAAGTTCTTCGGCCTTGGAAGTACGGAATCTGATGTTGTCGCCTTCTTCCATGGACTTTCTTATGGAGAAAGAGCCAAGACAGCTTACATAAAGCTTATCATCCTGAGTCTTGTGCTCCTTGGAAAGTTTCTTTTCCATGATATCTATCTGAGCCGTGAAATCTTCTCTCGAAAGAGGCTTGAGAAGATATCCTGTGGCATGTGCTCTGAAAGCTTCAAGGGCATACTGGTTGTAAGCTGTAACGAAAACTATCTCTATGTAAGGATTGTAATCCTGTAAAACCTCGGCAAGTTCAAGACCGGTCATACCCGGCATTTCAATATCAAGAAATGCGATATCGACCTGGTTGTTCTTCACATATTCTGCCGCTTCGGTAGGTTTTGTAAACGTGGAAAGAAGTTTAAGACGACTGTCCTGAGAAATAAGTCTTTCAAATCTGTTAAGAGCGTTCTGCTCATCATCTACTGCGATAACCTGAAACATAACCCCGGCTCCCCTTTACTGATGATCTTTTCTGAAATATTATTATTTATCGTTCGGAAAATCATATCCGTCGTTATCTTTTATGATATAAAAAATTTAACAATTTTACAAGTTATTATTGCCAAAAACACTTTTTAAGATAAAATTATCCAAAAGGCTTTCTTTAAGGAGACACTGTTTTGAGATCCATGGAATTTAAGATGGAAAGACCCGGACAGGTACAGATCGGCGACACAGTCACCATCACCGAAGGCGTCTTACCCAGCAATTATTACTACATCATAAACCCTGCGGTCGCCATGTCGGGCAACTATCCCTTCACAAAAAGGTTACTCTCCAGAGAAGGTATCGTAAAAGATGTAATCGAAAACGCACGGGGCTATTACGTCACCGTCGAATTTAACGAGGAGGATCCACAATGAAAGTAATCCACACAGACAACGCACCTCAGGCCATCGGCCCTTATTCACAGGCAATCGTAACCGGTAATCTCGTATTCGCATCCGGTCAGATCGCCATCGTTCCTTCCACAGGCGCCATCGTTGAAGGCGGTATCGTAGAACAGACCGAGCTCGTTTGCAAAAACATCGGTGAACTTTTAAAGGCAGCAGGCACCGACTACTCAAAGGTCGTTAAGACAAGCTGCTTCCTTGCAGACATGGGCGACTTTGCAACCTTCAACGAAGTTTACGCAAAGTATTTCATCTCAAAGCCCGCAAGAAGCTGTGTAGCGGTTAAGACGCTTCCAAAGAATGTTTTGTGTGAGATCGAAGTAATTGCCGAAGTATAAAGAAAAAGGAGCCCCTCACGGGCAATGTCATTAAGTTAAGATGACAGCCCAAGGATCTCTATACCAGAAATGGTAT
>CAMPBP010000270.1 GCA_946639085.1 uncultured Lachnospiraceae bacterium | reverse complement strand
AAGTTCACTTCCCTCTGCGGCCATATCAAAGAGCATGTGGTAATCGCCCTTTTCGGGGAAACGAAGCGTGATCATGTTGACGTTTCCGCGCTCCGTCTTTAATAGTGCGGCGTCAAAGCCTTCGTCTTCCTTTACGTCGTAAACGAACTCAACGTCTGCCATGACTACGTTAGGTGAAGGTCTGTCGATATCGTTGAACTTAACCTCTTCTCCCATGAGTCTGTCATATGCGGGAGTGTTCATTACGGTTGATATGATGTTGGACGCGTTTCTTGCAAGCTCGTCACGGTTGATGATGCCCTTTTCTCTTGCCTCAACGCTGTCATCGTGATTTTCGTTTCTCTCGGAAGAGTTGGTTACCATGTAAACGTCGTTCTGTGCGCTTATCATAAGACCGGTCTTTCTTATGGTGGGTTCGGGATCTTCCTTGGTGCCCACCACTGCCCACCAGTCGGTCATGGCAATGCCCTTAAAGCCCCAGTCCTTACGGAGTATCGAAGTCGTAAGTTCGAAGCTTCCCGCGGTATGGTAACCGTTAAGGCTTCCGTATGTCGTCATTATGTGTGTTGCACCGCCTTCTCTCACCGCAAGTTCGAAACCTCTTAAATATATCTCGCGGAGCGCTCTTGCCGAAACGACCGAATCTGTCACATAGCGCTTGTTTTCCTGGTTGTTGCAGGCAAAGTGCTTTACACAGCCTGTTGTGTTGGACTTCGCCATGCCCGTAAGCTCCGCTGCCGCGATCTTTCCGGTAACGAGAGGATCTTCGCTGAAATATTCAAAATTACGTCCGTTAAGAGGATGCCTCTTAATGTTCATTCCCGGACCGAGTATGCAATCGATCTTGTCTCTTAAAAGCTCCATTCCCAGGAATGTGAAAAGATCTTTCACAAGCTTAACGTCAAATGTGGAAGCAAGACATGTGCCGCCCGGAAGTTGGAACGCCATCGTACCGTCGTCGATCCTGAGACCGTTGGGGCCATCGGTGCATGCTGCAGCGGGAATGCCGTAGTCTCTCAGCGAATCGCATACACCACCGTAAGCCGCGCAGGTTCCGGGAACGACTCTTCTCGAGCTCATTCCTTCGCCTCGGCTCATGATGATGAGCTCCTCGTCGGTAAGCTGCGATACAAAATCTTCCATGGTGGCTTTGCCGTTTTTTACATCGTTTAACTTGATTCCTTTATCACCCGTATATGCAATGTGAGGAATCGATGCTCTTTCTTCTTCGATCACTTCCTCGAGTTCATGATCACGTACCGGTACGGGAGCGTATGCGGGTTTGTATTCGCAGTTCTCTTCGTCGGGAATGAGTCTTTCAAACTCTCTTATGGGATAGAGGGCGTTGGATACGTGCTCAACCTCAATGGTCTCGGAAAGCACGAATGAGCCCACGGGCTCGGCGCTTCTTACGTCGCTTCCCACATAGAAAGTGTACTCACCTTCTTCCATAACAAAGCTGTTCTTGTATCCCGTAACACCCGAGTCATCAAAAGAAGCCATGTCTCTCATAGTCCACTCAAGGGTGAAGGTCTCGCTCTCTCCCGGAGCAAGAAGTTTGGTCTTATCGAAGCTTACCAGCACTCTTGCGGGCTTGCCCAGCATGCCCTGAGGAGCGGCCATGAATACCATAACGGTTTCTTTGCCTGCGTAATTGCCGGTATTTTTAACGGTAACCGTAACGAAGGGCTCGCTTTCAAGGGAGAAGCTTGCTTCTTTTTCAAAAGTCGTATAAGAAAGTCCGTATCCGAAAGGATATAAAACCTTATCCTTCGCAAAAGTCTCGAAATATCTGTATCCTACGTAAATGTCTTCCTTGTAGTAATTTCTTACAAGGTCGCCGAAGTTGGCATCGGAAGGGTAATCCTTTATGTCTTTGGCGATCGTCTCGGTAAGTCTTCCCGAAGGAGTAACTTTACCGCTTACAATATCCGCAACGGCATTGCCGCCTTCGCAGCCGCCCTGCCAGATGTACATTACGGCGGAAGGGTTAAGCTCACTTACCCAGTTCATGTCTATGATGTCGCCGCCGTTTATTAAAACAGCCGTTTTTTCAAAATGTCCGGTAACGGCTTTTATCATTTCCTTTTCGCCGTCGTTAAGATAGTAGTCGCCTGCCTCTGCCTTGCAGTCTTTGTCTTCTCCCGCAAGTCTTGAAATGAACACGATGGCGGTGTCTGCGTTTTCTTTTGCCTTTGCCACCAGTTCGTCTGTAAGCGGCATCTCAACCTGGCTTGCGGGCTCGGTAGCCCAGCCGTGTCCCGTATCGAAAGGATTCTCTTCTATCCACTTTCTGTACACTTCGGAAAGAGGTGCATAAACTTTAAAATCATCGCATGCGTTAAAACCGTCGTAGAAATTGACAACGTAAGGCACGTTTACAAGTCCGCCGGAACCGGTACCGCTTTTGATGTAATCAAACTGGGTACGTCCGAATAAAGCCACCGAAGTGCCTTTTTTTACAGGGAGCGTCTCGTTGTCGTTCTTTATAAGAACCGCTCCTTCAGCGGCTGCGCGTCTTGCCAGAGCGATATATTCTTTCCAGTTAAAATCGATGGTTTTCATGTCTTTTCTTCCTTTCGGACAGGATGGCATAGTACCGTTTCATTATATATTAAACAAGGCGCATGTGCAATAAAACACATGCGCCCTTACGGCTTAAAATAATAGTTGTGATTCTAGAAGGAGTGGCCGCCGCCACCGCCGCCACCGCCGCCACCGCCGCCTCCGCCTCCGCCACCGCCACCACCGGATGAGCTTGAAGGGGGATTGTATACCTTGGTGGTATGAGTCTTTTGAGCC
>CAMPBP010000269.1 GCA_946639085.1 uncultured Lachnospiraceae bacterium | reverse complement strand
GAAGCCTCCGTTTGGAATTCTCCGCTTTTGAGCTTTCCTGCCTTCGTACAAAGACCTAACATAGACAGTAATTTATTGTTCAAATGATTCTGACTCCTTTAACAAGCTATCATACACTGAGGTCGGTATCGCTTCTTTGAACGCACGCTCAAGGCCCTTATTCTTTATTGCCTTTTCAAGACAGTCCTTACACTTACATACGTAAGCGCCGCGGCCGTTCATCTTTCCTTTAAAATCAAGCGATATTGTACCGTCGGGAGCATGTACCACGCGAATGAGTTCGCGTTTGTCTTTCATTTCTCTGCAGCCGACGCATTGTCTTAACGGGACTTTCTTGTTCATCCGTCGCCTCTTTCTTATTCTTCGGTGTTTTCGGTGCCTTCTTTACCTTCGTACTCTTCAGCGTACTCGCCTTCTTCGTATTCGCCTTCTTCGTACTCATCGTACTCTTCGTAATCATCCATATAGTCTTCGTAACGGAATCCGGGAGCATCCTTAGCCTGAGTCTCAGACTTGATGTCGATCTTGTATCCGGTAAGTCTTGCGGCAAGTCTTGCGTTCTGTCCGGATTTACCGATAGCAAGTGAAAGCTGATAATCGGGAACGACTACCTTAGCTGTCTTCTCGTCGGGATCTGCGAATACCGCAACGATCTTGGCGGGGCTTAACGCATTCTGTATAAGGTTACCGGGGTTCTCATCCCAGTTGATAACGTCGATCTTTTCGCCTCTTAACTCTTCAACGATGGCGTTAACACGTGCACCGTTCATACCTACGCAGGCACCTACCGCGTCTACGTTGGGGTTGTTGGACCAAACAGCGATCTTGGTACGGCTTCCTGCTTCACGTGCGATGGACATAATCTCTACGGTACCGTCTTTGATCTCGGTAACTTCTTGCTCGAAAAGTCTCTTTACGAGTTCGGGATGGGTACGGCTTACCAAAACCTTGGGTCCTTTGTTTGTATTCTTTACTTCAAGCACATAAAGTTTGATACGCTCGGTAGGTCTGAACTCTTCGGTGGGAACCTGCTCGCTCTCCGTAAGGATGGCATCCGTCTTTCCCAGATCGATGGAAATGTTCTTTCCCACATATCTCTGAACGATACCCGTAACAACATCTCTTTCCTTTTCGTAGAAGATATTGTAAACAACGCTTCTTTCTTCCTCACGGATCTTCTGAGTGATGACGTTTCTTGCGTTCTGAGCGGCAATACGTCCGAACTCCTGTGACTTTATCTCTACCTTAACGGTATCGCCGACACCTGCGTTTGCATCGATGGCTCTTGCGTCCGTAAGAGAGATCTGGGTTACCGGATCTTCAACGTTCTCTACAACTTCCTTTTCTGCATAAAGGAAATAGTCGCAAGTCTCTCTGTCGATCTCAACCTTCATGTTGTCTGCTTTGCCGAAATGATTCTTGCAGGCGGTAAGAAGCGAATTCTCAATCGCGTCAAAAAGTACCTCTTTGGGTATCTGCTTCTCCTTTTCAAGTGCGTCAAGTGCTTCAAGTAAAGCCTTATTCATTTTAAGTTTCCTCCGTTTTTAAAAATCAAGTGTAAGATTTATTTTTGCTATGTCTTTTCGGGAGAAAGAAACCTCTTTCTCTAAGATCATAAGTGTAACCGTGTCTTTGTCAAAAGACTTTAAAGTTCCCGTAAACTCCTTTGAACCGTCGACGGGTTTGTAAGTCTTTAAATCGACTTCCATTCCGATACTCTTTTCAAAGTGTCTGTCTTTCTTAAGCGTTCTTCCAAGTCCCGGGCTTGATACTTCAAGATAGTAAGCATCTTCGATGAATTCGGGATTGTCAAGGGCATCGCTCAGCGCTCTGCTGACGGCTTCGCAATCGTCGATCGTTACTCCGCCTTCTTTGTCGATGTAGGCTCTTAAATACCACTCGCCCGCTTCTTCGACGTACTCGACATCATAGATGTCAACTCCGTTTGCTTCGGCTATTGGCTTAAGAAGTTCTTCCGTCTTTGCTTCGTAGCTTTCTCTCTTACTCATTATTCCTCTTTCTCTGCATTATCAAATGCTCAATAAGCAAAAAGTAAAGTGGCCTGAAACCAAGCCACTTTAGTAAAAAATAATAAATTCTACATGAGCATACTAACATCAAGTAAACATAAAATCAAGTGTTTTTTCCATAAAACACGATTTTCTTACAGTTCTTCCGTAAGCGGAGTCACCGTACCCATGGCAACCGTAAGATTTCCGTTCCTTACTCTTATCTCGTCGATCATTGCCTTTTGATCCGCATCCTTTTTAAGATTCACGAGATAGTTAAGCTCAAACATGCTGCCTAAGTTGGTTGTCTTAACCTTATCGAGTTTTGATTTGTTCGTGTATTTTTCAAAGATGTCGTCAAATGCGCCGTTAAAGTTAAGGTTCTCGGGAATGACGATCTTAAGCTGAAGTGTCTCATCCTTTTTGTCGCCGAAACCGGTTTTACACAAAACGATCATGAGTGCTCCCACAAGCACCGTGATGATAGCTGCAAATCCGATGTAACCCATGCCCGTTGCAAGACCTGTTGCCATGGCAAAAAAAATGGTTCCGATTTCTTTGCTCGTTCCGGGGATCGATCTGAAACGTATAAGACTGAAGGCTCCAACTATTGCAACGCCGGTTCCCAGATTGCCGTTTACCATCATGATAACGCTCATAACAAGTATGGGAAGAACAGTAAGGGTAATGACAAAGTTCTTCGAATACTTCTCACTGCATATCATATATGTTGCGGCGATCACGATACCCAGTGCAATGGATGCGATACTGCAAAGTAACATTCCTTTGAGTCCGAGA
>CAMPBP010000268.1 GCA_946639085.1 uncultured Lachnospiraceae bacterium | reverse complement strand
CATGATCATGTTACAGTATGTATCGTTTAAATGCTTTTCTTCAAGCAACGAATTGGTCCATGTGAAACGAACCGGAACATCAAAGGCATTGTAAGTCTTGATGACCTTTTCTATATTGCTCTTGGGTGTTATTCCGAACACGGCACGTCCGCCGTTCCATATAGCTCCGGGGAATGTTCCGTACACACTTCCTATTCTGTAACCCTCCCTGAATCTCTCGGGATGGTCCTTCATCATTTTGATCACAACCTGATTTAAATAGAAATAAACAGTCATGCCCGGCAGATGCCAGTAAATGTCTTTTGCCATA
Source organism: uncultured Lachnospiraceae bacterium (assembly GCA_946639085.1). Classification (GTDB taxonomy): domain Bacteria; phylum Bacillota; class Clostridia; order Lachnospirales; family Lachnospiraceae; genus UBA1258. Next base: position 2,497 of record CAMPBP010000268.1, on the reverse strand, counting down.
TCAATACTCTCCTGTTATCACGGCCACTTGCCGGGTCTGGGTCTTCCTACGATTATATCGCGGTGGTCTTCAAGTGCACGAAGTATCTTGATTCTTGCTTCTCCCGCTTTCTCGGGTTTTAACATAAAGAAAGAGTATGTTTCCACGAGGGAGAAAATGCTGGCCGTACGACCTTCTATCTTAAAGTTATTTATTCCCGCGGGAACGTACTTCTCCCAAATGTCTTCGGGAGAGATAAACGTAGGATAATCCTGAATCGTATGTACGCAGTTATGCTCGCCGTAATCGCAGTGCCAATGTTTGATCGGTATCTGCTTATCCTGAGGAAGCGTACGATTTAAGAGGATCGTCTTCTGATCTTTTGCGATCTGTCTGTAATGCTCTCCTCTTCTCTTACATCCGGGCTCACAAAGCGTGTTTACAAGTACTTCGAGTTCCTCCGGATGGTTTACCTTTGAAAGGAAATCCCATTTATTGTTTAAGTTGTAATCCAAAACCACATATTTATAGGGTTTGTCGATCTCTGCGTTAAGTTCGTCAACGTCCTTGATTTCTTTACATGTGGAACTGTTGTATGCGAAGTTCGGATACTTTTCCCTTAAATACTTTTCAAGTATGGGAGAAAAAATCATAACCTCATTCATTCCGTTGTTTGCGGCTTCCATACAGAAGTTGCAATAAGGATCGTCACAATCGTACTCGTTCAACAAAGGATTGGTAAACGTATATCTTATGGGCACTCCAAGATCGTTAACGGTCTTGATGACCATGTTTACGAACTGAGCATCACACTGATCATATGCGGGTGTTAATCTTCCGCCGTTCCAAAGTGCTGTCGGAAAACATCCGAAGAGCGATCCGATCTCCACACCGTCTCTGAAATACTCAGGGTTGTTCTTAAGGAACGTGATCCACATCAGATTAAGATGATAATTGTATCTCAGTCCCGGCAAATGAAACCTTACTGGTAACATGATTCCTCCTACTCTTCTTCCTGTTTAAGCTCCAAACGCTCATAGGAGAAGGATTTAAATCTTGCGTATACGGGCTCTTCTCTGTCGTCCTGTCCGTCGGTTGCAAAAATACCTACGGTACAGCCCACAAAACCTCCCGCAACTTCCGTCGATAACGCAGAAATGTCCAGATCTCTTACGAAAGGCTGAAGACCTTTGTCGTTAAGAGAATAAAGGGATGCTTTCGTACCCGCAACTTTCATTATAAGGGTTGCCGGACTATCATTCAACATATCTTCGCATAGAAGTTCGGGCTCGCCCTTTTTAACCAGCACAACTCTTCCTCTGCAATCGGAAACCTCAAATCTCAAATGGTAGTCGCTGCTCTGCATAAGACACAGACCCGCACGGGTTCCCAGCATAAGATTGTCGGTATAAAGAACACATCTCGCTTCAAAGAGTTTAGAATCCTGTCTTATGCAAAGATAAGAAGGCGTCTTCTTCTCCGAAAGGTTGTCGGTTCCGCATTTAAGTAAAAGCCCGTCGTCCGTAAGTTTTGCCTCATCGGTAAAAGGAGCGCGAAGAGTCATGAACTCGGGACCGAAGGATTTCATTTCTTTAAATTTGTATCTCTTGGTTACATTGGGAAGACTCGTCTCGGGGCAATCGGGTATAAACTCGTCAAGTTTGATGTTAAGTTCATCCGAAAGACGACCGAGGCCGGGATTGACAATGGGCCAATCCTCCTCAAAGAGAACTCTTGCAAGGAATGTCTCTCTTCCCATGGTAGTAAATCCCTTTGTGGGTCTTACGGCAAGCATTACCATATAGTAATCGCCGTTTATGTTCTGAACAAGATCTGCATGTCCCACATACTGTATGGGATACATCTTGCCAAGGAATCTGTGGGTGAATATGGGATTTTTCTTGTTACCTTCATAAGGTCCGAAAATGTTCTTGCTTCTTGCAACGCATACCGCATGCTCGGGACCCGTGCCGCCTTCGGCGTGAATGATGTAATAATATTCGCCTATATGATAGATGTGAGGGCCTTCCGTCCAGGCATTGTCCTTTAATGCTCCGCTCCAGGCTTCGCATCTTTCGCCCACGAGTTTAAAATTCTTATAGTCAAACTCCTGAATATATATCGTATTGTCACCCCAGTATTTCGGACCGTTTACATTATCATGTGTTCCGCAGTAATAGCACTTTCCGTCATCATCGAAGAAAAGGCTGGGATCTATACCGTCCGCTCCCTCAATGTAATGAGGCTCACTCCAGGGACCTTCGGGATTCTCTGCCGTTACAACAAAGTTTCCGCCGTGGGATACGTTTGTACATATAACATAGAAAAGACCGTCATTGTATCTTATGGTAGGCGCAAACAATCCCTGAGAGATTTCTGCATCCGCAAGGGGCAGCTGTGAAGGTCTGTCAAGAACGTTACCTATCTGCTCCCAGTGAGCAAGGTCCTTGCTGTGCATGATAGGAAGACCGGGGAAATATGCAAAGGATGAATTTACAAGATAAAAATCATCATTGAC
>CAMPBP010000267.1 GCA_946639085.1 uncultured Lachnospiraceae bacterium | reverse complement strand
GTTGTGAAACAAACTTTTCAATGTAAAACAGCAGTACAAGGGTTCCGGCAAAAGAAAGCGTTACCGAAATGCCCCATGCAGCACCGAAAGGAGCCGCAAGCGACATAAGATAACCTACCTGAAACGCTGCTATGAATGCCAGGAGGATCTTAACGATCACATCCGACAGTTTATTGTCCAAAAAAGAAAACTTCTTTTTAAGTGCTTCCATTTAAACGATCACTCCCGCCAATCAAAGTTTTGCGACCTCTTCCATCGCCATAAGATATCCGTCAGTGCCCATTCCGATGATACGGGAAGTGCAAACCGCGGTGATAACGGAAATCTTCCTGAAATCCTCACGATTCTCAACATCGGAGATATGCACTTCTACCTTGGGGATTGAAAGTATCTCGAGAGCATCATGAATGGCATAGGAATAATGAGTATATGCCCCCGCATTTATGATGAGTGCATCCGTTCCGTCCGTTAATGCATCCTGAATTCGGTCTACCAGTGCTCCTTCGTGATTGCTTTGGAAGACCTCTGTCTTTACACCGAGTTCATCGGACTTTTTCGCGATCTTATTTAACAGATCGTCGTAAGTCTCGCTTCCGTATATCTTCGGATCTCTTTTCCCCAGCATGTTGAGATTCGGTCCGTTTATTATAAGTATATTTTTCATAAGGATCTCCTTACGGTTTCCACACATTTTTCTACAGAATCGTTACCGGTATCAATGATAACATCCGCAACTTCTGTGTACAAGCCAAGTCTTTTGTTGTAAAGCAAAAAGAAAGCGTCTTTGTCTTTTGAAAGCGGTCTTAAGGGGTCGTTTCCGACTCTTTCCCATAAGATATCGATGGGAGTGTTGGCAAAAACAACCTTCCCGATAGACTTAAGTATTGAGAGGTTCTCTTTTCTTTCTACTATACCGCCGCCGCATGATACGATGACGGTTCCTTCCATATCTGCGATCTCCTTTAACGTTTCCGTCTCAATGTCTCTAAAAAACGCTTCGCCTTCTTTGGCAAAAATATCACTTATCTTTCTTGAAAGCTTCTCTTCTATGTATGCGTCTGTATCGATAAGTCTGATATCGGGGTTCTCTTTCACAAGTTCATTGTAGAGCACTTTTGAAAGTGTGGTCTTACCCGAACCCATAAACCCCACGAACACTATGTTCTTCACTTGCTCAATTCCTTTCGTACCTTTTCTGCTTCAGCGGCGGTGATCTTTGTGCCGGTCCACAGTTCAAATGCTTCCTGTGCCTGATAGTAAAGCATATCAAACCCGTTTGCGACCTTTATACCATGCGCGTTGGCGCCTTTTATGAAAGGGGTTGGCTCCTTTACGGCAACGATGTCGTACGCGGCATCAAACAGTTCAAACATCGCCTCATTCTTTACAATACTCTCACCTGTCGTCAGTTCGGCACTTGTAGTCTGAACGGCAACGAATCGCTTGTTTTCAGAAAGTATTTCTTCTTCAGTCTTGCATGATACAACTGATGTATCAATGCCTCCTTTTATATCATCTATAAGTTTAAGCGCATTTTCTCTGGATCTGTTTATTATCGATAAAGAAGCAGGCTTTTTTAGCAGGAGTGAAAATACAACACTTCTCGCTGCTCCTCCCGCACCGTAAACCACGACATCATGGCTGCCAACCTCTATGCCGTTCTTATCAAGTGCCTTTGAAAAGCCCATTATATCGGTATTAAATCCGGCGAACCCGTTTTTGGTTCTTATACATGTATTGACTGCCCCAACACTCTGAGCCACCTTTGACACATTCACAAGCGAATCGATGACGGCCAGTTTATGAGGTACAGTAACGTTAAACCCGTGATATCCTTCTTCGAACAGTTCTTTTACACGCTCCTTAAGATCCTCCGGCTTGGTAAGAAGAAGCTCGTACGAAAGGTCAAGACCTTTAAAGTCTGCAAGCATTGAGTGTATGAGCGGCGACTTGGAATGTGCCACGGGATAACCCAAAAGTCCCAGTTTTATCTTACTTCCCATATTCCTTTTCCTTTAATGTACCTTTTTTAAGTTTCCTATTGTATACGGACAAAACTATCTTTTCAAGTATTCTCTTAAGAACTATCTGTATCTCTTCTTTTTTACCTATCCGGCCCACAAGGATCGAATAGATGCCTGCCTTGTTGGCTCCCCAGATGTCCGTAAAAAGCTGGTCGCCTATAAATACCGTCGAAGAAATGTCGGTTCCCATGAGTTCACATGCCTTTACGTAGTTTTTGGGATTGGGCTTTCCGGCTTTGTAGATATACTGCGCTCCCAGAGGATCGTTGAAAGATTTTACTCTCGGTTCTTTGTTATTGGAAAGAAACAATATCTTAAAGCCCATCGCCATAAGATTTTGCAAAAACGGAAGGCTCTTTTCGCTTTGAGGTGCACCGTGACACACAAGAGTATTGTCTATATCAAAAATAAGCGCTCTGCAGCCGTTTTTATAAAGATCGACATAATCGATCTCATAAGCCGACCTTATGCGCTTACAGGGGAAAAAACTTTCAAACATTGTTTATACTCCATCAAATGATACTTATGAAGTATAACATAAAAAAGGGTGCCGCGAAAGCGGCACCCTGTATCAAATGCTTAATATTTAAGGAATACTGCACCGTCGTTGTCTGCGAAGGTGTTCTGTGTATTGGTGGAACCTACAAAGTACTGGTAATCTTCCAATACTTTGTCTTTCTTCATATCGGAAATGAGCTTCTCCATATCGAGAGTAGCCATATCGGATTCGGAACCGATGTATGAGTAGTCATCTCCTGTATTGAAATTAAGAGAGATGTTATCAAGATCTGCCATAC
>CAMPBP010000266.1 GCA_946639085.1 uncultured Lachnospiraceae bacterium | reverse complement strand
CCAGAGCAAGGATTTCAATACCTCGTTTTTCACATTCAGCAATAGTAAGTTCTTTGAACCGTTGTTCTACTCCTGGGATATTAAATATCTTTCTTCTATATCGTGGGCAGAACACAAAATGGTAGTTGATTAGTGATACATAACTCCTCCTCTTTTTATGATAAGTCCCGCAACAAGAAGTATCTCGCAAAATGCAATGGCTACTTCTCCTATTCTCCCGGTCTTAATATCTCCTAACCTGATCCTTTTATTTGTAAACGGAGCAAGCAACGCTTCTCCCCCGCTTATAAGGTCTAAAAACAAATGACTTACAAGGCCGTAAAAAATCGAAAATCCATATATCGGATCGATAAGATATAAAAGATAACTAAGCATAAACGCCATTGGTAATGAATGTGTTATCCCTCTATGCACGCCACACTTAAACGGGGCAAATAACAACTTATACACCTTATGAACAGGGCGTAATACCTTACTTATCGCACTTGTTTCAATATCAATGTCAGGCATTATACTTCCCGCTAAAGAAAGACTAAATGCTACTATTGATACTGCCGATATTTCTTTTGTTGTGACTGCGCATAGGCCTGCAACCGCGCCACCAAGTAGATGTGTTTTTCCTGTCATTTTCCTTCAGTTAAAGTGTTCTTTAACATACAAATAGCGTTATAGGCTATCGTATTAAAAAGATACATTTCCATTAGTTCACTGCTTTGATTGGACCGTCCTTTTAGATAGTCCATCTGTTCTTTAAAGTGGTTTTGTGCCTTTTCCATCGTGTGACGCGGTATCATTACACCATCGCAATAAAATGTTCCCGTAGCCACATCAAAGCGACTACCGTTATATTTGCTTTTGTGTATATCCGTCATGCCGTATGACGAGGCAAGGTCACGTATTAATTGTTCTCTGTCTGCCATTTAATTTACCAGTCCGTAAATGATAGTTATTAAGCCCATACCCAACAACCCGACTGTCCCAAATGTTGATGCGGGCCTCTTTATTTTTACTTTTTCAAGTATGCTTGCTACTACCATAAACAGGTAAAACAAGCAATACATTCCAAAAAATACATTCATTTCCTATGTTTATTGTCCGTAAAAGCTCCGTTTAAAATATCTGACGCTTTATCTATTAAGATGAGTTTTTCACCATTTTCAAGTTTCGCATCAGGGTTTTCATATAAGAGCTTTGTTGCTTTAACAAGATCGATAGTAGGCGAAATAGCAGCAACCATTTTACGAATATGCTTCATACCGGCTATCGCATCAGGTGTTGTTATATTCTTTGTTCGTTCTATCTCGCGATCTATGACCGTTAAAAGGAACGCTCTTTCAATCATTAACCCGTCCATTTATTTACAAACCTTTCCTTCATTAAATAGAAAATCGTGCGGATCGCTTTCAGGCACGTATGCTCTTTGATAATCGTGACATAGACTGCCTTTATTAAGACATTTCCTGTATGAAAGACAGTTTTCACAATTCTTTTCAAGCTGTGATGCCTTAAGTATCGCTATCACATTCTTCTGTGTTGTTTTCGATACATTTTTAAATAGTTCGTACAACATGCTCTTTCTCCAAAAAAAACCTCCGATCGGCGCATGGCACAACCGGAGGCCGATGTGTGAAACGACAAACTATATATTACTTAAACCACTTACATAATCACGTCGTCTTAAAAGAAAGGAGTTCTTGTCGTTTCGAAAGGTTTTGGGGGATTTGAACCCCCTTCCTTAGTGTATGAGACTAAGGCGCGCCTGCTTTTTTAACATACAAAAGAAACAAAAAAACATATGCCTGATGAGGCAAAAGCCTTCGGCGAGGTCATGGGCCTCGCAGTCACGGCTTACCGTGAACGAAGGTCTTAGAAAGGAAACTTATGAAAAAACTTATCCTGCCTGGTAAACAAACATTGATGCCCGTTCCATAGCAGGAATATACTGCTTGGGTTCCGATTCTTCTACCGTTTCCGCGTCAAGGTCTTCAAGAATGATCGTTTCAGCTGTCGGAGTTTCGGCTGTCGGAGTTTCAAACGAGTCGTTTTCTACAGGAGCCTCGAAGTCATCGGCTTTGCTTTCAACAGAAGGCTCTTCGAAGACTTCTTCGTCTTCTTTGTTAAAGGGTTCTGCTATTTCCTCTTTTGACTCTTCAATGTCCTGACTAACATTATGTGAGTCAACTGCCGAAACTTTTTCTTCGTAAGCCTCCAAATATCCGTTATCTTCAGGCTTATGTTCATACTCGATCTCTGCAACGGAGTTTTCGTGCGTTTCTTTATACACTTCGATGCGTTCTTTGAATGCTTCGATCACTTCACCTTCATCACCTTCAGGGAAAATGCTGTTAACACTTTCTTTTAAAGGAGCAGGATCTTCCGATTTAACTTCCACCGCAACAGGGGTTTCACAATTATCACCCTCAAAAGGCTTGGGCTCTTCGTGAACCTTTGGAATATCCAAAGGGAACGGTTCCTCAATGACTTTCGTGGTGCCTTCTTCAATCTTTTCTTTTATATATCCGGGAACGAAGTCCTTCATGATCTCGTTGAAATACCCTGTGTTTCCGAAAGCGCGTTTTGCAACACATAGCAAAAACCCCGTCTTTTCGTCATAGGTATCGCCCGGCTGACACCTGACTACGGTCTTAACGCCGTCTGTCCAGTTGATAACTGTTACAGGATCGTTGTAGATAACTTCCTTTACGCAAGCCATTATCGCTTTTAGTGACTGCGTTACGATCGAATGCAGATCGTTGTAATACTCATTCTTTGTCATTTTTGTGTCCTTTCTTATAAAAAATTTTTTCCAAATATCTCTCTGAAATTT
>CAMPBP010000265.1 GCA_946639085.1 uncultured Lachnospiraceae bacterium | reverse complement strand
TGTACAAAAAGTACGGTAAGGTAATATCTCCTATGGGTTGCCGTGCTTTTCTCTCTCCGTGGTATGAAAGAGGCGGTATGTATCCTGCTGATGAAAACGATGTTCCGATTTTTGAGGGCCGTTGTAATCTTGGCGCAATAAGTCTTAATCTTCCGCTCATCTATGAATATTCTATAAGAGAAGGAAAGGATTTCTTTGAGGTTCTTGACTACTATCTTGAAATGATCAGAAATATTCATAAGCGGACTTACGAGTGGGTTGCGCAGATGCCTGCGAAAAGAGCACCGCTTCAGTGGTGTCAGGGTGGTTTGTTAGGTGGTAACTGTGAACTAAACGAAAAGATCGGCGAAGATAGACTTAAGCCGATGACAACATCGTTTGGTATCACGGCTCTTAATGAACTACAGGAATGCTACAATGGAAAGTCTATAGTCGAGGACGGCGAGTTTGCTTTATTGGTGCTTAAATACATCAATGAAAAAGTAAATGAGTTTAAACTCGAAGATGGCTGGTTGTATGCAATCTACGGAACTCCCGCTGAAAAACTTTGTGGTTTGCAGGTTGAACAATTCCGCAAAATGTTCGGAGTGAAAAAGGACGTTTCCGACAGAGAATACGTTTCTAATTCGTTCCATTGTCACGTAACTGAGGACATATCTCCTATTGAAAAACAAGACCTTGAAAACAGGTTTTGGAATTACTGTAACGGAGGAAAAATCCAGTATGTAAGGTATTTAAACTACAACCTTGGGGCCATTAAAACTCTTGTAAAAAGAGCGATGGATATGGGCTTTTACGAAGGTGTAAACCTTAATCTTTGTTACTGTGACGACTGCGGATACGCTACTATCGATATGGGCGATACTTGTCCTAAATGCGGTAGTAAAAACCTCACAAAAATCGACCGAATGAACGGATATTTGGCATATTCACGCGTCAAAGGCTATTCACGCTTAAATGACGCAAAGAATATCGAAATAGCCGACAGAAAGTCGATGTAACACAATTAACACATTAAAGCTCGCTTAGGCGGGCTTTTTTGTTGTAATACTTGCATGTAATATATACATATGATATATTATACTCATAAAACAAAATTGGTGATAATTTAAAAGGCGTTTGCATAGGCAAGCGTCTTTTTTATTATCGTCTTATTTATTTTAAGGAGGACAAAACTATGAGCCATGAAGTTGGCATCAGAACCGTAATTGCTCCTACGTTTGAACAATTACGAAAAAAGATAGGAGAAGTTGAGGACAAAGTTGCTGCAACCATATCTCACATCGACGGTATCAGTAATTATGATCATTATGAAATAGGAATTTTAAAAAATTCCTATAAACATTTTAGTTGTGAAGAAGATGCTGTAAATGAGTTATATGATATGGCGAATCGTTCTGACGCTTCCATATATGGAACCTTCGATTTTCCGCGCAGTTCAAAGTACATCGCTTTGGAAAAACGCTTGGAGAACGAAATAGAAAAGCGCGACAAATATGCCAAAGAACACGCAGTAGCGAGTTTTAAAGCTAAGTTTGTCGGATGTGAGTTTTGTTCGTCAAAGATAAATAAATCTTATCTTAAAAAGACGAACGACTGTCCGGTTTGCGGGTGTGATCTTCGGAGTAAGACAACGCTTGATACTCTTTCAAGATATGACAAAAACATATCGCAGTTAAAGAAAGATTTGAGAGTGGAAGCTGAAACAATGAGGACGCAAAAGAAACAAAAAAAGAATACCGCAAAATATTATTGCTGTGCGGTGTTTATAGATCGCCACTGTTAAAGGAGGAAAACCTATGGCAACAAAAAACTGTAAAGATTTTTTCGTTCCGCAGATTGTTGAATTTGTGGAAAAACAAAAACAAAAAGCTCAGGAAGTTAAAGACAACCCTATTCTTGAACAGCAGTATAAGTTCATGGAAGGTATGGCAAATATGATTTGTTCGTTTGTTTTTTCTGAATGTGCTAAAAATCAAGAACTCGATAACGCATTGGCATTCGAGTACAAGAACGCTGAAAGATGCATTAACTATGTGGTCAAAAAGGCTAACGAGTTAAATAACTTTAAGGCACAAGTTCTTTGGATTCCAGACGCTACTGTTTTTGCCTGGATCACCGAGTATTATATGCTCGATGATAAGGAAGCATATGAAGAAGAAAAACGTAAGGAAGAAGAAGCAAGGATCAGAGCCGAGGAAGCGGCTAAAAAGCGTGCCGAAAGGAATGCTAAAAAGGCTGAGTCCGATATTAAGAAAGCTGTTAAGGAGGCTGTTACAAAAGAAACGGTTAGTGGTTTCTTAAGTAATGTTAACCCTTCAGCTGACCTTCTTAAACAGATCGGAGCCGAGGCTTACATCGGCATTAACATTATCAATGTCGACAATGTTGAAGCAAGAGCAGAAGTTGAAAAACTTGCTCTTAAAACTATTGCCGACAAAAACAGCAAACTTACGCTTGCCGGTTTTTGCGGTAAATATAAGTTATCAAAAGAGCGCATAGCGGAGATTGAAACAGAAATCCGTGAAAAGTATGCAGACGTCGAAGACGAAGTTGATCCCGAAGAATACGAGGAAGATATTGAGGAATCGTCCCCAAATTATGAGGAAGATACCGAAAAATATGACGAACTCGGATTTGTTTCGTAGGAGGTGCTTATGAGAACAGCCTATAAACTGTTTAAAGATGATATCTCCTGCAGGGGTTATCAATTTGAAGTGGGCAAGTGGCATGAAGAAGAAGCCGAGGGCGGTGCAAATCCCGCCCATAACGGTTTCCATTGTGCTTATAACCCACTTGATTGCCTCTTCTATTACTCGTGGGAAGGAT
>CAMPBP010000264.1 GCA_946639085.1 uncultured Lachnospiraceae bacterium | reverse complement strand
AAGGGTTTAAAGATTGCAGAAGCATACGGTGAGATCAAATACAAAGACAGTGACGGATTTTTTTATGACGAACCTGTTTTTGGTGATTTAGCCGATGATATGCCGCTATCCACTACAAAAGCAAGTCGGACCGGTTGTGTATTCTGTATGTTCGGGATAACACAGGACACGGAACGATTTTTAAGACTTAAAGCCAATGACCGCGTAAAGTACGATTATGTAATGCGCGGAGGCAAGTTTGATGATGAAGGATATTTCATTCCCGATAACGGGCTTGGATATAAGTTCATCATCGACTGGTTAAACGGTCATGGCTTAAACATCAAATATTAATAAGGAGGGGCGCAAGCTCCTCCTTAATGCTGAGGAGGATTATCATGAAAAAGATAGAAAAAGATGCCAATAAGTACCTCGTTCGTTCAATGACGAAGAAATCACTTAAAGAGCATAATTCTAAAAAGCGTGGTGAATTAATGCCACGGCCCGCAGTATTTGCGGATAAACGTTTCAGAGTGAAACATAAGAACGCATCGTACTTTGAATAGTTCGGTGCGTTCTTTTATTTAAATTAAGTTAAAATATAACGTCAAAATTTTAATAAGAAATAAGATTTGAATGTAATTAAAAAACTCTTTAATAATACAATTTATTCAAATTTGACATTCTTTAGTAAGAAATGTATCCTAATTATAAGAGTTGTATAATATACAAAACAAATACCGTGTTGACAGGCTATAATTAATATGGTAAACTTTATTTTAGATAAAGGAAGTGCCTGTCCGATATCTGATTATAAAACATAGCAATTTGCTAATATAAGTAGCATTTGTGGCTTGTTACGATCAGATATGAGATAAGCACTTCTTTTAATTTTTCGAAAGGAACATAGTTATGAGAGTAATGTGGTATGCAAAACAGGATAATCTCCATAAGACATATACAAATATGTCTATTGAAGTGCGCCCGAGTTTTGCGTTCATATCAGAAGATAACTGTGATTTCACGGGCAAATTAGGAAAAACTGTCAAAGGACGATTGCGATGTTAAAGGTATAAAATAACTTTAGCGAAAGGAAAGAAGTAATCGTCTGTAGGTAAAAATCCGCAGGCGATTTTTTATTGGATTCGTAGCTCAATGGTGGAGCAGTCGGCTGTTAACCGAAAGGATGTAGGTTCAAGTCCTACCGTTTCCGCTGATAGTGAAACAGGCACTCGCTATCAAGAAAGGAACATTGAAAAATGAACAAACGATTTAGTAAGGATAAAGATAATGCCTTTATCCGGCTCGGTAAGCTAATCTGGTGAAAGCACTTGGTTGAAGCCCAGGGGAGGTTGGATCGAAACCAACACCGAGCATTTATGGCTCTATGGTATAACGGTTATTACGCCTGACTGTCTATCAGGTAATCCGAGTTCGATTCTCGGTAGAGTCGTGCAGGGAGCAAGCAGTCCCCTAATAAGAAAATCTGTACACTTATCAGAAATAAGGCGCCAAGATAAGATGGTTTTCAACTGCAATTTATGGGCCAGAAGTTGCAATGGGGTGACATCGGTTTTGCACACCGAAGATGGCGGGTTCGATTCCCGTGTGGTCCACGAAAATCGTATAAGCCCGGTTCGTCTAACAGGACAAGGACAAATCCCTTTCAAGGATTAAATAGGAGTTCGAGCCTCCTATCGGGTACTGTGACTGTGGCAGAAATGGCTATGCATCGGATTGTGGTTCCGAAATATGCGGGTTCAAACCCCGTCGGTCACCTTTGAGTGAGTAGGGATAAGCGGAAAACAGGCACTTCCTATATCTCGAAAACTCATTAAGTCCGTGTGGTGTAACGGATCAGCATAACTGTCCTCCAAACAGTTGATACGGGTTCAATTCCCGTTACGGACTCTGAATATTCGTTCAATGGTAGGACATCTCTCTGATACAGAGAAGACAGTGGTTCGATTCCACTATATTCAATCAAGGTTAAGAGCAAATGATGACCTCTGTCGGTTTGATCACCCGAGAGTAGAAAAATGTGCAGCGAGGAGGAACGACTTAAGGTAACCTCTTCATTAGATAATGATGGGCGTTAGTACAATGGTCAGTGCGGGTGTCTTATACGCATCTAATGTCTGTTCGATTCAGACACGCCCGATTTATAGAAAAAAATAAAGGAGAAAAACAATGAAACGAAAACAGAAATATCGAAAACCTATATAAATGCGTCCGTAGTCTAATGGTAGAACAGCGAACTTTTAATTCGTAAGATGGGTGTTCAAATCACCTCGGGCGCACTGATGCGTCTGTGTGGTGAAATGGTATCACAACGGACTCTTAATCCGTAAGTTTAGGGTTCAAATCCCTATGCAGACATCTGCCTTAATCGTCCAATGGTAGGACTCTTGACTTGTAATCAAGGTATGATCGTTCAAATCGGTCTTAAGGCTTTAAGGAAAGGAAAATAAAAATGTTACGATTACGACTCTATTATTCAATTTTATATAAACATATGCGCCCGTGGTGAAACTGGTAAACACATCGGATTTAAGTTCCGACGCTTCGGCTTAAGGGTTCGATTCCCTTCGGGTGTATTGTATGCCCGTATGGTGGAATTGGAAGACACGCCGGCTTTAGGTACCGGTGCTTATGCATGAGAGTTCAAATCTCTCTACGGGTAGTAAGAAAGGAATAAATGATCATGAAACGAAAACGTAAAGTACGAAAACTCAATATTACGCGTCCATAGTTTAATGGCTGAACAACGAACTTTTAATTCGCAAGGTGCAGGTTCGAATCCTGTTGGGCGCATTAGCGGATGATATCCGGCTATGACAAAATACGTTAT
>CAMPBP010000263.1 GCA_946639085.1 uncultured Lachnospiraceae bacterium | reverse complement strand
ATCATGGTTTACACCTCCTATTTTGTCAGTCTTAAATACTTCTTATAGTTCTTCTCGATTTCTTCAAGTCCGAGCTTAAGCGATCTGAACAACAATTGTACATCGCCTCTTTGATAAGCTTCGATCGATACGTCCAAATACGCATCTGCTTCACGCTGCTCAACATATACCTTAACTCCGAGGAGTTTCTCGACAGAATTGACAAAGTTAAATGTGAGCATAGATACTGCGGCACACACGATATCACTGCCTTCATCGGCATATCCCGAGTGGCCTATGCATTTAAAACCTGTGAATTGATCTTCGGAATCTTTGTAAAAAGAAATCTCTGTCATATCACACCTTTATTATGCGTTGATCTTGTCAATCTTAACCTGTGTGTATGCTTGTCTGTGTCCGTTCTTCTTGTGGTATCCGGATTTTCTCTTATACTTGTAAACGATAACCTTCTTACCACGACCCTGTTCCATAACAGTAGCGGATACGGTAGCGCCTTCTACGTCTTTAGCGACTTTAAGTTCCTTGTCGGAAACAGCAACTACTTTATCAAAAACAACTTCGCTGCCTGCTTCTGCATCAAGCTTCTCAACACGGATAATGTCGCCCTCGGAAACCTTATACTGCTTTCCGCCGGTTGCAATTATAGCGTACATATCTTATCCTCCTATCTAAATCCCCGAAAGGATTTTTCTCGCTAGCTTCGGTGATGTTTTGACAACATACTTAGACCACACTAAGCGGCATACTCAAACATAATAGCAACTATGTAAAGACTTGTCAAGACAAATAATCGTAAACCGAACCCCTGATCTTCTGTCTTGAAATTTCCAAAAGTTTCAATCTTGTAAATCCGTAAATGTTGACCTTGCAATTATCATCTTTTACAAGTATCTTGAAATATTCAATAAGATCGTTTTCGTCTTTTTTATCTTCAAAATTAATAAAATCAACAAGTATCATCCCCGAAATATTTCGCAGTTTAAGCTGATAGGCAACCTCTGTCGCAGCTTCTTTGTTTATATGCCTGATCATCTCTTCTTTGGATTCTTTTTTGTTGGAAAACTTGCCCGAATTAACATCAATTACCGTCATTGTCTCGGTAGGTTCGATGACTATATAACCGCCGGATTTAAGATTTACTTTCTTTTGAGTGGCAAGCTCTATGGATCGTTTGGTCGAATACAAAGATGCCAAAGATATCCTGTCATCCGTGTGAAGTCGAACCTTACCGGGAAAGACGACTCTTACAAAATCATAAAGTTCAAGATCTTCACAAATGATCTCATTAAAGGAATCTTCTCTTAAATCCATCAATGATTTGACAAAACCGGGATTTTCATAGTAAAGACATGTATAAAGTGTTCTGTTTTCTTTGTACATGTCTATATTTTTAAGACGCCTGTCAAGCTCGATATATTCCGAGATCAAAGCTTCCATATTGTCCGGGCTGGCATTTGTACGTATAATGGCACCGTATGCCGATTCAAGCTCGGGAACTTTTGAAAAAGCTTTTTTGAAAAGTTTAACGTCATCCGCAGAAAGTCGTTTGGAAAAAGTAACGGTGTCGGATGAAGAAGAAACAACGCAATATTCTCCGACTATTTCCAATTTGGTGGAAAGAGAATAAAGTTTGGACTTGACCGGTTCTTTAACTACTCTGACGGGTATCAGATCCCCTTCTTTAAGCTTTATCTCACACTCATCCAAAGGGAGATAACCGGTAAATTCATTGGTGAATTCAACAAACGCCGCATTGAGCTCGGGTTTTATGTTGGAAACTCTTCCAATATAAATGCTTCCGAGAGTGACTTTCGACTGTTTGGAGAAGAAAATCCTCACGGGCTTTAATGAACTCGAATACTCAATTGCGGCGATAAGATCTTTGTACCTTGTAACAACAACTTTATGCATGATCAAGCGGCTCCAAATCCCCATTCGGGGTCCTCAAATACAGCTCTTTTCGCAAAATGTGAAAAGGATGGTCGTCAACACAAATATCTTCCTGTTGCAAAAGGCTTTCTATAAGAAATTTAGGTTTCAAATTTCCGGCGGAGGATGAATCCACCTTCATAAATACGCCCTCTTTAGTACATTGTACATCAAAAACGTAATCTTTGATATTAAAAGTTGCTTCGCCGGACTTTGTTTTTTTGGTATAAAGAACTTCAGATGCTTCTTTGAACTTTTCAACCATGCTCTCGGTGATGGGATTAACGCCATCGGTAAACGTAATCTCATAATCCGAAGCAGCGACACTGGCCATGGCATTAAGCGCTTTTTCGGGAAGAACTGTCACATTAATGACTTCTATTCCTTCCGCCATCTCTGCATTCAGTTTTTCTTTCATGCATGAAACATCCTGACCGTCTTCAATCTCAACATCGAAATATTCACCGAGACTTTCAACGCCTACACCCAGCGCCTGAGCAAAACTCATGATCATATGAGGCGAAAAGCCACCCGAATACTTAACCTTTATATCGGTCCTTCTGAAGGCTTTTTGAAAGTATCTCATAAGATCGAGATGTCCTATATACTTTAAAACTCCGACTTTGGAAAACTTAACTCTTATCTTCAAATCGTCTCTCCAACTATCTGTTCACACAAATACCGCAGTCAAATCTGGCGGAACCGCAGCCTGCGCATTGAACTTTACAGTTCTTTGTAACAACGCCCGCCTGAGCTTTGTGCCATTCTCTTAAAAGATGGGATTTATTGACGCCACAGTCGATATAATCCCATGGGAACAGTTCGTCATCTGCGCGCTCTCTCGTAGTATAAAAATCGATGGATATGTTTTCTTCCCTGAATGCTTCAACGGAGTCAAACTCCTTGTAAACAGAA
>CAMPBP010000262.1 GCA_946639085.1 uncultured Lachnospiraceae bacterium | reverse complement strand
GCAACTTTAAGCTCGGTATCTTTTCCGAAACCCACTTGCGTGGGAGTGTAATACTTAAAATCAAACATAGAAACCCTCCTCTTTCCTGAAAAACCGCCCCCCCCGATCTTTACAAATCAAATCGCACAAACCGTGCATTGTAACCGTAATACCCAAACATGATGATAATACCATAAAAGCGGTTCATGTGCATTACTTTTTCACCTGTTTTTCTCAGTTTGAGCGATTTATACAAAAAACACATTATTAAGTAAAAAAAGACGGTGCAAATGCACCGCCTCATTGCGTTATCATCAATCATTTTCTCCCTTACCGATCGAATTAAGATCGTAAGGAGTTGCCTGATATACATAGTAGTTGAGCCAATTGGTATAAAGAAGCTGCCCCGTTGAGCGCCAGTTTACGATGGGGGTCTTTGAAGGATCGTCATCGGGGAAGTAATTGACAGGTATTTTCGGATTCATTCCCTTGTTAAGATCTCTGAAATACTCATCGGAAAGGGTATTTCTGTCATACTCTGCATGAAGTCCAACGAAGAACTTACGGGAATCCGTTGTCTTGGTAATGGCTACGCCTGCCTCATCCGAATAAGCCATCAGTTCAAGTTCGGGAACCGATTCGATCTTCTCTTTCGCTATTCCCATAGCTCTTGAATGAGGCGCCCAGAATACATCATCAAAGCCTCTGAAAAGCGGCGATGTGGGTTTGCAAACGATATGCTTATAAACACCCGAGAGTTTTTCTTCTCTGTCGTAGCGTTCAAGTCCGTAATAATAATACAAAGCGGCATAGCATGCCCAGCACAAATAAAACGTACTGTGAACATGCGTCTCACACCAGTCAAATATCTTACACATCTCATCCCAGTAAGCCACGTCCTCGAATTTAACATAGTCAAGAGGCGCACCCGTAATGATCATACCGTCGAATTTGCGGTCTTTAACCTTGTCAAAAGTCGTATAAAACGAGTCAAGGTGACTTGCGTCCACATGAGTGGGCGTATATGTCTGAGTCTGCAAAAGCTCGATATTCACCTGAAGGGGACTGTTGGAAAGCTTACGAAGAAGCTGGGTCTCAGTCACTTCCTTATTGGGCATGAGGTTCATTATCAGCACATTAAGAGGACGGATATCCTGATGCATCGCACGAAATTCGTCCATTACAAATATATTTTCGTTTTCAAGAATCTCTCTGGCGGGCAGAGCATTTTGAATTTTAATGGGCATGATAACAGTTCCTTTTACAAATAATTATTTACAAAATCGGCCTCGGTCATGATCGGAATCCCCAGTTCCTTGGCCGTCTTGTTCTTTGAAGATGTGGATAAAATATCGTTGTTAACAAGTACAAAGGTGTTGGAAGAAACCGAACCGGCAACTTTTCCGCCCTTGGCTTCGATGGCTTCTTTTAACTCGTTTCTGTTCGTAAACATGTTCAAAGAGCCTGTTACAACAACAGTTTTTCCGCTTAAAGGTGAGTTTTCTTCCCCACCTGTATATTTAGCGATTATAACGAAAGAAAGCAAATCTTTCAATACTCTTAAGTGTTCTTCGTTATTGAAATATCTTATAAATGAATCGGCAATTACCTCTCCTATGCCGTCGATCGATGCCAAAGTCTCTTTATCGGCATTAATGATCGCATCGATATCGTCCTTATAAAAACGTGTTATAAGCTTTGCCGTCGAAAGTCCCACATTGTCTATTCCAAGGGAATAGATCAGTTTTGCTGCGGTAATATTTTTCGACTTCTCGATTCCCGCGATAAGGTTATCGTAGGATTTCTCGCCGAAACCTTCCATCGAAACAATATCTGCCTTGAATCTTTCAAGTTTAAACAGATCCGCATATTCCTTTATATAGCCTTTATCAATGAACTTCTCAAGAGTTGCTTCCGAAAGACCGTCAACGTTAAATGCGTCTCTTGAAACAAAGAGTGCGAACTTTTTAATGTTCTTTGCGGGACATTCGGGATTGGTACAGTAAAGACTGAAGGCTTCTTTTACGGCACGTTCTTCCGTTTTATGTCCGCAGCAGGGACAAGTCGCGGGAATAGTTACATTTCCGCTTTTTGTTATATTTTCACTTATCTGAGGGATGATCATGTTGGCTTTGTAAACCTTAATCTCATCGCCTATTCCAAGTTTAAGATTTCTTAATACCGAAAGGTTATGAACGCTGGCGCGGCTGACGCTCGTACCTTCAAGTTCAACGGTGTCAAATATTGCAACAGGATTGATAAGTCCTGTTCTGGAAGGGCTCCATTCGATTTCTCTTAATACGGTAACGGCGGTTTCATCCTGCCATTTGAACGCGATGGAGTCTCTTGGGAACTTTGCCGTCATACCAAGACTCTTTCCGTAAGCAATGTCATCATAAGCAAGTACAAGACCGTCGGAAGGAATCTCATATGTTTTGATCTTCCCTGCAAAAAACTTAACTCTGTCTTCTATCGTATCCTTAGTTACGGAGTAGTGTTCAACCACTTCAAAGCCGAGAGATGAAAGGAAATCAAATTCCTCGCTCCTTAATGCAAACTCTTTTCCTTCGCAGGAAACGAGAGAAAAGATAATTGCTTTAACTTTTCTTTTTGCCGTGATCTCACTGTTTAACTGACGCACGGAACCGGAGCAAAGGTTTCTCGGATTCTTATACTTATCTTCATCGCTTTCAATCTCGGAATTGATCTTATCAAAATCAGGATATGAAATAACTGCTTCGCCTCTTAAGATCAATTTCCCTTTAAACGATATCTTTAAAGGAAGGTTCGTAAAGGTCTTTGCATTCGCCGTAATTACTTCTCCGACCTCTCCGTTTCCTCTTGTTACGGCTTTTGTAAGCTCACCG
>CAMPBP010000261.1 GCA_946639085.1 uncultured Lachnospiraceae bacterium | reverse complement strand
GGCGCAGGTAGGCTTCTATCCGAAAGGACTCCAGCAAGCGCTTGCGGAAGTGGGGTATCACGTATATTGCTTAACGCTTCGCGGATTCGCACCTTCTTCGTACGTGGCCGAAGACTACGGCGATAAATGGTACGACGTATTCGCCGACGATGTGGCTGCGCTTGCCGACGAGATCGGAGCGAAAAAATTCAACTACATGGGAGCTTCACACGGAGCGGGCGTAGGCTGGCATCTTGTGCTCCGCCATCCCGAAAGGGTATCCGCTTTCGTAGCGGTCGTTCCGGGACCTCACTCACTTAAAGAGGGCGTGATGTCGTACAGACAGATGATAATGCAGGGCATAATCGATGCGCCTCCGCCGTTCGATCCTCCAATCGACAACGATGAAGAGCGTGCCAAAAGAAGAGCGGTGCGCGAAGAGTGGCTTAAAAACCTTCCCGAAGCCGATCCTCGCGAGAAAGCTGTCGACTACGGCAGGCCCCTGATGGCACTTAAGACAGAAGAAAACCTTTGCGAGAAGCTTTCTTCGATCGAGACGCCGACACTTATCCTCGGCGGCGCGGACGACCCCATAAGCACACCCGAGCTTATGATGCGTACCGCCTGCAAACTGCCGCATTGCAAACTTGTAATGTATTCAAACGCCGGTCACAACATCGACACAGACCTTGTCGAGGAACTCGTACGCGAGTCCGACGCATTCCTTAAGCAGACCGCCAAAGACGGCAGATGGTATGAGAGTGTAAAGAACTAAGTCTAGCGGGCGTAACTCCCACGAATCTATACGTATAATCATGACACGCATTGACATAATACGTATTGCGATGGTAGAGTATAAATTAGGAAGGAGTCAAGATGCCCAAACGTCCAAGAGAAATGGAGAAGTTAATAATGGAAGACGGGTGGGTGTTTAAGAGCCAGGAAGGGTCGCATAGGCATTATGTGCATCCGACAAAAACCGGAAAGGTGACTATTCCTTTTCACAGTAAAGAATTGAATAAGATTACTGAAAAGTCTATTCGCAAGCAGGCCGGTTTAGAATAACAGGGCCTGTAAGAGAAAGGAGGACTAAAATGTTATCTGTATATCCTGCGGTGTTTTTTAAAGAGAAAAAAGGTTACTCGGTGGTGTTTCCGGATTTAAACTGGCTGGCTACCGATGGTAATAGTGAGAGCGATGCCATGAAAAATGCGGTAGACTGTCTGGCAGGCTATCTGTACATGTTAAAAAAGGACGGAGAAAAAATACCGAAACCGTCATCTGTAAATGAGATATCAATAAAGGATGTGGCAATAGAATTGGATGCAAACGATAAAAACGCTTTTGTTAATATGGTTTCGGTTGATGTGATCGAATACGCCAAAAAGTATTTTGAGAAGTCTGTGAAAAAGACACTTTCGATTCCTGCCTGGCTGAATTTGGCTGCAGAAGAAAAACATATAAACTTTTCGCAAACATTGCAAGAAGCGTTGATCGCCAAGATAAGATCGTAATATTGTTGAACAAAAAAGTAGCGGAGCGATCCGCTGCTTTATTTATTGTCTTGCACAAAACGGCGATTCGTAGAGTTTACCGTGCACGAAGTGGTTGTAGGAGCGGCATCCTCCGCCACAATATTCTCCGACGGCACATTCTGCGCATTTGCCCGTTAAGAGGTCCTTTGAGAACTTTCGGTTGAAAGAAAACGCTTCAGGATCCTCCCAAATGCTTCTAAGGGAGCGTTCGCGAAGATTGCCTTCGTTGAACTTCTCGTCGTACAGCGACTCGCAGCCTCTGACGTTACCGACACTGTCTATGCCGATGGCGGAAAGGCCGGCACTGCAGCCTTTAAAAAATGCTTTGCCGCTAAGGTTGCCGCGAAGACTTCCTTCCTCGGGGGTAAAGTATCCGATATTGTCTGCGATGCCGATGGCAAAAGGACCAATCGGAGCGTTTTCTTTGACAAATCTGATGACATCCGCAAAATCAAACCTGTAATCTATACCGCTCTTGGCCGCATTGCCCATGGGAGAGCAGGCCTGCAGTTGCCACGCATAGATGTCATATTGCCTTAAAAGGCTCAGCATATCGTAAAGATATTGCGAATTCTCCGCATTAAGCGTCGTAATTATGCTGGTGGGGATATTATTGGCCGTAAGCACTTTTAGAGCGCCTATTATACGGTCGTAGCTTCCACTCTGACGGTATTTGTCGTGAACTTCCTTCGGACCGTCCAAAGAAAGGGAGATCGATTCGATGCTGACCTTTTTCAGATCGTCGATTATATCATCGGTAAAAAGAAACCCGTTGGTGATGATATTTACATTTATCCCGTTGCCGGTGAGCCTTTTTACGATATCCTGCCAACCGCGTTTTAAAAAGACCTCGCCGCCGATCATTGAAACTCTTTGACATCCGAGATCTTTTAATTCATCGGCCACGCGAAGACATTCTTCCAAAGAAAGCTCGTTCTCTCTGGCTTTGCCCGCTCTTGAACCGCAGTATTTACATGAAAAACAGCATGCGAGAGTGATCTCCCACACGCATTGTGTCAGATTGTAGCTCATGCCTGCATGCTCTCCGGAGAAAAAGGTGTGCCGCAGTCGGTACAGAACTTGTTGGAGCGTTTGTTCTTTGCACCGCATTCCGGACAGTATTTATACAATTTACGAGCCTCTTCATTGGCCTTTTGCATTTGTTCCATCATATTCATGCTGATGAACTCGTCCTGAGCACTCATCTGATTGGGGCCTGCGTAAACAAAGCCTATGGGTGTGTTATTCTGAACCGGTCCGGCATATACAGCCATCATCTGCGACATGGGGATCTGCGCCTCACGAGGTCCCGCGTAGGCCATAAGCATTGCATTGGG
>CAMPBP010000260.1 GCA_946639085.1 uncultured Lachnospiraceae bacterium | reverse complement strand
TGATAAAAATTTCTCTGATGATTATTATTTCATTTTTGAGAGCAGAGAGGAAAACAGAGCCGATTTCTATGAGATGTACGGTGGAATGTTCTTTTTGGGAATTGTGTTAAGCGTAATGTTTACGTCCGCACTCGTCCTTATAATCTACTACAAGCAGATTTCGGAAGGATACGAGGACGGTTCACGTTACGAAATCATGAAAAAGGTCGGAATGACCGGAAAAGATATCAGGAAGAACGTTAATTCACAGATGAAGACGGTGTTTTACATGCCGCTCATCATGGCGATCCTTCACCTGGCGTTTGCCTTTCCCATCATATTCAGAATACTTACACTGTTCGGACTTATCAATCTGTCCGTTCAGATCACAACAGCCGTTGTCAGTGCTGTCTTATTTGGAGTATTATATACTGTAGTGTACAATTTCACTTCGAACAGTTACTACAAACTTGTCAGATAGGAAAGCGAAGGAATATCGATGGATGTTGAAGCCGTATTAAGAAAAATGGATGAGGCCATCGCCGAAAACAGAGGCGGTGAGGTCGAAGGAATACTTACAGAGGCTATACATACAGCAGTTGAGGAGGGCGACGACGGCGCCCTCCTTCAATTGCTTAATGAGCTTTTGGGATATTACAGAGAGGTAGGAAGAACGGAGGATTCGTATCAGATCGCGGATACGATACTGGGAGTCGCAGAGCACATGGGCCTAAACGGCAGCCTTCCCTATGCAACGTGCCTTCTTAATATCGCCAATGCATACAGAGCCGGCGGAAGGCTCGTGGAATCACTAGAATACTATAAAGAAGTTGAGGGCATTTATGCGAAAATTTTACCGGAAAAGTCCCTTCTTACTGCAAGCCTTTTAAACAATAAGGCACTTCTTTATCAGGAGATGGGCTCTCTTAACGACGCCATCGAAGCCCTTAACAAGGCTTTGTCCATCGTTACCGAGGCGGGGGAAAAGTTCGAGATCGCGGTAACTCACGCCAATCTTGCCAATACATACATCGGATTAACTGACTTTGAGAACGCTTTAAAAGAAGCCAAAGCTTCCGCCGACTGTTTTATTGCGATGGATCTTAAAGATTCTCACTACGCATCGGCTCTTTATGCTCTCGGTCTTTGCATGTTTGAAGCGGGAGACAAAAAGGGTGCCAAAGAGAAACTTTCCGAGGCACTGACCATAATGGAAGAAAGCCTTGGAAGAAACGAATTCTACTACAGGATAATGGACGAACTTAAACGTTGTGAGGCATCCATGTACGAAGAAAACGCCTCTGAGACCGCTTCTTTAACGAAAGAGCCCGGCAAAGACGATATAAAGGGGCTTAAGATTGCAAAAGACCTTTATGAAAAGGTGTTTAAAGTAAAGATAGAGGAACAGCTGCCCGAATGGAAAGATAAGATCGCGGTAGGATTATTCGGTCGCGGATCGGATTGCTTTGGCTACGACGACGAAATATCAAGAGATCACGACTGGGGTCCGAGACTATGTGTTATTTTATCAAAAGAGACATATGACCAGATCGGTCAAAAACTTGAAGCAATTTATGCCGATCTTCCGAAATCCTTTGAGGGAGCGGATTTCGCACCTCAGGTAAGCGGTCATAAAAGGCAGGGAATTTTCATTTTGGAAGATTTTGTGGGAGATCTTCTCGGAACATGGCCAATCAATGATAACGACCGTTTCTCGATTCCAGACTATGCTTTTGCCTCCATGACGAACGGTGAAATATTTGTTGACCCGGAAGGTCAAATCACAAAGATAAGAGAAGAACTTTCAAAGGGTCATCCGTTAAACGTTCTTCTTAGAAAGATAGCTCAAAGTGCGGCGGAATTTTGCCAGAAAGCACAATACAATTACAAAAGAGCTTTAAGCCGGGGCGACAGCCTTACGGCAGAGATTATGCTTTACGAAGGCATGAAAGATGCATTAAAACTTGCCCATTACATAGATAACGTATATCCGCCTCACGATAAGTGGCTCGTAAGGAGTGCAGAAGATCTTTCTTTCGGAAAAGAGCTTGTGGGACTTTGCAGAGCCAA
Source organism: uncultured Lachnospiraceae bacterium (assembly GCA_946639085.1). Lineage (GTDB taxonomy): Bacteria > Bacillota > Clostridia > Lachnospirales > Lachnospiraceae > UBA1258. Next base: position 803 of record CAMPBP010000260.1, on the reverse strand, counting down.
AGACGTTGATTCCATAGGAAAACTGCTTGCGAACAAGTTGTATGAAAGATCGTACATAAGCGATATCGACGATTATCTCGATCACCATACGGATGAACTGATATTTAAGAGCGGTATCGCAGACAAATCGATAGACGAACTCGCCGACATGGTGACAAAACTTGAATTTGAAGCCTTTGATAAGGTACAAAACGAAGGGGGAAGGGCATCCTGCCAGGACGACTATCACACCTTCTCAATAATGCGCAAAAGCCAGTACCTTACCTGGGATAAAGACATGCTCATGCAGTATCTTTACGACTTTGACCGCGAATTCAAACTCGGTCACAACCTCATTACCGAAAAATACGGCCGCATGATGGAAAGCACTGCGCCCGAACGATACGCCGAAATAAAAGACAGCTTTCCTTTTGTAAACGACGAAAAGAAAGCCATCATAGAAGCGATCATTGCCATGCAGGTAAAACGCCGCGAAGATTTTGCACTGAAGTATCCCAAACTCTCGAACCGCGCCCGTCTCATCCACACGTCTGAAGACACACCCTACGAAACCTCCTTCGAGACCTATCTTCGCGGTGAGATGATGACCTATTCCGATAAAATGCTCGAACTCTATGCACGATATGTCATAGCTCACGAAAACAACGACGAAAGCATTACCGAAGAAACAATGCTTAACAGCGTGAGATCTTACGGATACGAATCGTTGGAAGAAGCGGAAAACAAGGCATAAAAAGAGCCCCGTGAGGGCAATGTCATTAAGTTAAGATGACAGGCGTAATCGCCTAAAACAAATGGCAGGA
>CAMPBP010000259.1 GCA_946639085.1 uncultured Lachnospiraceae bacterium | reverse complement strand
TTACTTGCTGAGATAGCAGACATACACGGAACACCGGAAGGCGCTTACAATATCCGCGCAAACGGTAAAGCCGCAGGGCGCAATTCCACCGCAAATATCGAGATTGTTTCAAAGGAAGATAAACCGGGAATAGATATATTCATTAAGCCCGGAACCAAACATGAGAGCGTACATATACCGGTCATCATAAGCGAGTCGGGACTTAAGGACCTTGTATATAACGACTTCTATATAGGAGAAGATGCCGACGTGGTGATCGTGGCGGGGTGCGGAATACACAACTGCGGCGATCAGGAATCGGCCCACGACGGTATTCATACATTCCATCTGGCCAAGAACTCCAAGGTCAAATATATCGAAAAGCATGTCGGTGAAGGTGACGGAAACGGTCAGAATGTTATGAACCCGACTACCGAAGTTTTTCTCGAAGAAGGTGCGTATATGGAGATGGAGACGACGCAGATAAAGGGTATCGATTCGACTGTACGCGTAACAAACGGTGAACTTAAAGACAATTCCACGCTTATCGTGCATGAGAAGATAATGACCCACGGCGAGCAGTTCGCAAGAACAGAGTTCAACGTTAAACTTAACGGCAAAGGCTGCAGCACCAACGTGGCGTCCCGTTCCGTTGCAAAGGGTAATTCCAAGCAGGAATTCTTTTCCGATATAATCGGAAATAACGAGTGCAGCGGACATTCGGAGTGCGATGCGATAATCATGGATAATGCGGTGGTTTCGGCCACACCCAAGCTCATTGCGGCGAATGTGGAAGCAGCACTCATTCATGAAGCTGCCATCGGAAAGATTGCAGGAGAGCAGCTTATCAAGTTAATGACTCTGGGACTTGATGAAAAAGAGGCCGAAGAGCAGATAATTGCAGGATTTTTGAGATGATAATGAGGCGACGTGAAAGGCGTCGCCCAATTTACTGTATAATTGTATACAATGATATTGACATACGACAATCGTTCAGATAGAATCAAAAAGATGAATTTTGAGCGTAAAGCGACGGCTGTTTAAGCCGCCTGTAACGGAGGAAGAAAATGTCTTTAGAATTATCCAAGAAAGCAAAAGCTGTTAAACCTTCATCCACACTTGCAATCACCGCAAAAGCAAAGGAACTTAAGGCAAGCGGCGTTGATATAGTAGGTTTCGGAGCGGGAGAACCCGATTTTAATACTCCCAAGAACATATGCGACGCAGGTATTGAAGCCATCAACACGGGCTTTACAAAGTATACACCCGCATCGGGCACCAATGAACTTAAATCTGCTATAAGCAAGAAGTTCAAGGAGTTCAACGGACTTGACTATGCTCCCAACCAGATCGTAATCTCAAACGGTGGTAAACAGGGACTTTCAAATGTTTTTGATGCTATCTTAAATCCCGGCGACGAAGTTATCATTCCCGCACCTTACTGGTTGAGCTATCCCGAAATGGTTAAGCTTTCCGACGGTGTTCCGGTTTTTATTTTCGGTACCAAAGAAAACGGATATAAAGTAACTGCTAAACAGCTTGAAGATGCCATTACCGATAAGACTAAAGCTTTTGTACTCAATACACCTTCAAACCCTACGGGTATGATCTATACAAAGAAAGAACTCGAAGCCATCGCAGATGTTATCGTTAAGCATGATATTTACTGCGTATCCGATGAGATGTACGAATATCTCATCTACGGAGATGACAAGCACGTCAGCATAGCTTCGTTAAATGATGAGATATATAAGAGAACCATCACCTGTTCCGGTCTTTCAAAGTCTTATGCAATGACCGGATGGAGAATAGGTTACACCGGTTCAAGCGTTGAGATAGCAAAACTTATGGGAGCAATGCAGTCACATGCCACATCAAATCCCAACTCCATCGCTCAGTACGCTTCCGTAGAAGCACTTACCGGTCCTCAGGAAGATATGGTTAAGATGCGCGATGAATTTAACCGTCGTCGTATCTACATGTACAATCGTATTAAAGGATTCCCTCATGTGGATCTTCTCGAGCCCAAGGGAGCATTCTATGTATTCATCGATTTAAGCGAAGCACTTAAGCTTTCGTATAAGGGAACCAAACTTGAGACAGCCGCAAAGGTAGCCGAGATACTCATCAACGAGTTCGCTGTAGCGGTTATTCCTTGCGCGGACTTCGGTTTCCCGACCCACATTCGTTTATCCTACGCAATTTCCATGGAGTCGATCGAAAAGGGTCTTAACAGGATAGAAGATTTCTTAAAACAGTTACAGTAAAGGGAAATTATGTCATTATCCGATTCTGTTTTCATATTTTGTCTGCTACCGCTCATCCTCGGACTTTACTATATTTCCAAGGATGAGTTTAAGGAGTGCATATTACTTGTGGCGAGCATTTTGTTCTATGCATTCGGTTCACCCGAATTCACGATCATCATGCTCGCTTATACTGTTTTAAATGTCCTTTTTTCAAGGCTTATTTATCAAAGCCGCAAAGAGGCCGTCAAAAAGACACTTCTCATACTCGGTATTGTTGCCGACATTTCAATCCTTGTATTTTATAAGTATAAAGACGCAGTCAATTTCGGATTTGAAAAACTGACGGGTCATGTGCTTATCGGCGGGAATATCCTGCTTCCTTTGGGAATCTCATTCTTTACTTTCAAAGCGATCTCATATCTGGCAGATTCATATACCGGAAAGATAAAACTCACCCGCAATCCCGTTCACGACGCGCTGTATCTTACGTTCTTTGCGCAGATCGTATCGGGTCCGTTGTCGCGTTACAACGACCTTGAGAACAAGATGGCAGTTCTTCCCGATAAGAAGGCTAAGTTTGATCTTTTCAGCGAAGGCGTGCTTCGTTTTATGCTCGGTTTCATCAACAAGATGATCG
>CAMPBP010000258.1 GCA_946639085.1 uncultured Lachnospiraceae bacterium | reverse complement strand
AAAGCTGTTGATCCCGCAATCATCAGAGGATTTGGTTTCTTAAAGTAAATATCGATCTTAAAAGACCACGGCACATGCCGTGGTCTTTTTTGTCTTATTCGACACATCCGATGATCTCGTTGATGTCGTTTATGTTATGTCTTTGCAAGTAAGCTTCTATACCGTCGATAACTTCCGTCGTGGCATTTGGATTGACAAAGTTTGCGGCTCCCACCGCTATCATCGTGGCACCTGCCATCATGAACTCGATGGCATCTTCGGCAGTTGCGATACCTCCCATTCCGATAACCGGAATGCTTACTGCGTGAGAAGCTTCGTAAACCATTCTCACTGCTACGGGTTTGATAGCCGGTCCTGACATACCGCCCGTCTTGTTGGCAAGCACAAACTTTCGTCTTTCGATATCTATCTTCATACCGGTAATGGTATTGATAAGTGAGATTGCATCGGCTCCGCCTGCTTCCGCGGCCTTAGCCATGTCTGCGATCCTGGTGACATTGGGACTAAGTTTCATGATCACAGGCTGCTTTGCTATCTTCTTTATCTCACGCGTGATGTTTTCAAGACATCCGGCGTCCTGACCGAAAGCGATGGCGCCTTCTTTAACATTGGGACATGAAACGTTTATTTCGAGCATATCTACCGGTTCTGAGGCAAGTCTTTCCACAACCTTTAAGTATTCTTCCACCGTCTTTCCGCATACGTTTACTATTATCTTTGTATCAAACTTTTTAAGGAAAGGAATATCTCTTTCAACGAATACATCTATGCCCGGATTCTGAAGGCCGATGGCGTTAAGCATTCCGCCGTATACTTCCGTTACTCTGGGAACGGGATTGCCGGGCCACGGGACGCTTGCCACACCTTTTGTGGTAACTGCTCCCAGTCTGTTAAGATCCACGAATTCCGAATATTCCATTCCGGAGCCGAAAGTCCCGGATGCTGTTGTAACGGGGTTTTTAAATTCCACTCCCGCGATCTTTACTTTAGTATTCATTCCTTTCTCCTTTAGATCTCAACATCTTCTGCGTTAAATACCGGTCCTTCGGTACATACACGTGCGTTATTAACATGTGAATGAGCATCTTTTTCAGTCGTCTTGCATACACATCCGAGGCATGCCCCGACACCGCAGGCCATTCTCTCTTCAAGTGAGATGTAAGCGGTAATGCCGTTTTCAGAAGCATACCGTTTGATTGCACGAAGCATGGGCATGGGTCCGCAAGCGCATATGATATCGGTCTTGATCGCGTTTTCTCTTACTGCGTCAAGAACGTTTCCTTTTGTTCCCACACTTCCGTCTTCGGTGGCTATATATAACTTTGCATATTTCTCAAGGTCTTCTTTTAAGAAAAGGGCATTGTCACGATATCCCATAACAGCGGACACTTCGCAGCCTTTCTTATTAAGATCCTTCGCAAGTTCAAGCATGGGCGGAATACCTATACCGCCTCCCATTACCGTTACCTTTTTTCCTTTGTAAGCATTCGTGTCATATCCGTTTCCAAGCGGCGCTATTATACGTACACTGTCACCCGCTTTAAGTTCGGAAAACTCTTTGGTGCCTTTACCCACTACTCTGAATACAAATCTGATGGATCCGTCCTTAACTTCGCATATGCTTATGGGACGCCCGAGCAAAGTATCTTTTGAAGCGGGATATATCATCGCAAACTGCCCGGGGCGCGCTTCGCCTGCGGACTTACACTCAACTTCGATGTCATATATTCCTTCACTTAGTCTGACAGCCTTTACAACTGTTGCCGTTTCATGCATCTTCATAGACTTTTCTTCCCCCACATATGGTGTACTTGATCTTTCCCGTCATTGTCTTACCTGCGAAAGGTGTATTGAACGATCTTGAAAGAGTCTTATCGAAAACCCACTTTTCATTCATTGAAAAGATAACGATGTCCGCAGGTGACCACTCTCGTGTCGCAGGAACTTCCATGTTGTAAAGTTTTCTCGGATTTACCGACAAAAGATCTATAAGATCGTAGATTGAAAGATCCGCATCAATAACAAGCTTCTCCAGCCCGAGTGAAAAAGCTATCTCAAGTCCCGTTATGCCGGAAGGTGCATCCAGCAAAGACCTTTCTTTCTCCGCCTTTGTATGAGGAGCATGGTCCGTGGCGATAAAAGAAAGCGTTCCGTCATGAAGACCCTCAATGATCGCAAGTCTGTCCTCCTCGGTTCGAAGGGGAGGGTTCATCTTGGCGTTGCTGCCATGTTCGATTATCGCGTCCTCGGTTAGTGAGAAATGGTGAGGCGTTGCTTCACCGTAAATATTCGTATAGCCTTCGGCTCTCGCTTTTCTAATAAGTTCAACCGTCTCCTTGGCGCTGACGTGCTGAATATCAAGTTTGACTCCCGTCTCCTTGGCAATCTCGATATCACGCTTGACAAGGGATATCTCGGCTTCTCTCGGAGCTCCTTTAAGACCGTAACGGGCACTTATCGCGCCGGTGTTGATACCGTTCTGACCTATCAACGTTTTGTCTTCCTCGTGAAGACTTATGGGAACATCAAGTTCCTTACACTTTATCATGGCTTCTCTTAAAAGCTTTTCGTTCATGATCGGAATACCGTCATCGGTGAAACCTACAGCGCCATGCTTTTTTAACTTATCGAAGTCCACGAGTTCTTCGCCCTTAAGACCTTTCGTTACGGTCGCACATGAATAGATGTGTATGCCTGTGGAAAGGCCTTTGTTGTATATGTATCCCAAAGTCTTTTCGTTGTCCACCGCGGGATTGGTGTTTGCCATCAAAACGATGTCCGTATAGCCGCCTCTTTTCGCAGCAAAGGCACCCGTAATGATATCTTCTTTTTCGGTAAATCCGGGATCTCTGAAGTGAGAATGAAT
>CAMPBP010000257.1 GCA_946639085.1 uncultured Lachnospiraceae bacterium | reverse complement strand
GACAAATTTGAACTTTCAAAGGATGTAAAGTTTGAAACTTACGCCAGTTTAAGAATAAGAGGGTCCATTCTCGATCAGATAAGAAAGATGGACTGGATCCCGCGAACGGTCAGACAGCGTCAGCGTCAGATCGACAATGCAATGAAAGAAGTGGAACTTGAGAAGGGGCGTCCCGCCACAGACGACGAGATAGCCGAAAAGTTAAACATCACTTCCGACGAATTGTGTGACTGGCAATCGCAGATGAAAGTTACCAATGTAGTTTCGCTTAATGAATTTATGGAATCGGGAAGTGAAGTTCCCAATGAAAAGAATCTGACTTCACATTTCGACGGACCGGAAGAGGTTTTGGAAAAGGCAGAACTCAAGCAGCAGCTTGCGGCATCTTTGGACACGCTTACGGAAAAGGAACGGAAAGTCATTTTGCTTTATTACTACGAAGAACTGACGCTTAAGGAAATCAGTTACGTTTTGGAAGTTTCCGAATCCAGAGTATCACAGCTTCATACCAGAGCTTTGCAGAAAATGAAAGAGAAACTCGGCAACTATATGGGAATCCTTGCATAGGGTTTATCAGGGGGTATCGCATGAACGCATATTTTCAAATAGTACAGGTAAACGGAAACGCAGTACTCAGAGTATTTCCCGCGACTGACGGCGGTGAACCTTTAAGAAGGGAAGATGTTGTAGAATATCTTTCTTTAAAAAACATGGTTTATGAGCCGAAGGATCTTATGAATGCGCTCATAGCCTCCGAGGAGACCGATGTTCGTACCGCATCAAAGTTTTCTTTTGCAGACGGAGAATTTTGCAAGGTTACCGTATCTCCCGACAATATGCTCGTTACCGCAAGAGTTTTTGCACCTTTTGCGGGCGGTGCGAAAATGAGCAAGTCCGACTTTATGAACGAGCTTACGGCACGCGGAGTTATTTCGGGTATCGATGAAGCAGAAATTGACAAATTCCTTAAAGAAAGACATTATTGCACCGATTACGTTGTAGCGAAGGGAACCCCTCCGGTACAGGGGTCGGATGCTTCGATAGAATATTTCTTCAATACGGATCCCAGAGTTCGTCCCACAATGAACGAAGACGGATCGGTCGACTTTTTCCACTTAAATACGATAAACAACTGTAAAAAGGGTGATCTTTTGGCTACCCTCACTCCCGCTGTGCGCGGTGAAATGGGCGAAAATGTCAAAGGCGAAAAGATCAAACCCAGAGATGTTCGTCCGGCAATACTCAAATTCGGACGTAATATTACACAAAGCGAAGACAAGTGCAATCTTTACGCCGATGTTAACGGACACGTTACTCTCGTTGAAGGAAAAGTATTTGTATCGGACGTTTTGGAAGTCGAAAACGTTGACAACTCGGTGGGAAATATCGAATACGAAGGAAGTGTTACCGTAAACGGTAACGTTTGTGAGAATTTTTCAATAAAGTGCAGCGGCAACATCGATGTTAAAGGTGTTGTTGAAGGTGCGTATCTTGAAGCGGGCGAGAACATCATAATCGCCAGAGGCATGAACGGTATGCATAAGGGCACATTGAAAGCCGGCGGAAACATCATCAGCAAGTTTATCGAAAATGCGACCGCAACAGCCGAAGGCTATGTGGATGCGGAATCCATACTTCACAGTACAGTTATAGCGGGAACAGAAGTTCATGCGGTGGGAAAACGCGGATTTATCACCGGTGGACGTGTTTGCGCAACGGTTTCGGTATCCGTAAAGAACCTCGGATCACAAATGGGTGCCGATACCATAATTGAAGTAGGTATGGACGCTACCGTTAAACAGACGGTGGCAGCTTTGCAAAAAGAAATCGCAGAGCTTAACAAACAGCTGGGAACCATCAAACCTGTTTTGGAAGGTGCAAAGCAGAAACTTCAGCAGGGAGTCAAAATGCTTCCCGATCAGATAGCTCAGATACAGCAGCTTGCAACTATCAGCAAGAAAAGCGGAGAACGTCTTGCACAGTGCATGCAGGAACTTGAACAGTATCAGCATGTCCTTGATGCCGATACACAGGGACAGGTTATCGTTACCGGAGATGTATTCCCGGGAACAAAGATATGCATAGGAGACGTATCAACCACGGTTAAGTCTTCAATGAAATATTGCCGCTTCATTAAAGAGGCGGGAGACGTTAAGATGGCCGCAATCTATTAAGGGGGGGTAGGGTATGGCAATTGGTCCTCTTGAGCTTCAGGGCTCGATCACGAGAGTACAGGATTTCGCGATACAACGCCAGGCGGAAGATTCGAAGATCACATCGGATCAGGCAAGTTTTGTCCAGCACATGAAAGATGAGACGGACAATAAATCGAATGCCATAGTAAGAACCGATGAAACGTCAAACAATCAAAAGCGTTTTGACGCAAGAGAGAAAGGTTCAAACGAGTACAGCGGGGATGGCGGACAAAGAAAAAAAGAACACGGAGATCACGACAGAGACAAAGAAGGAAAGGTCGTTGTAAAGGGCCGCCCCGGGTCGTTTGACATCCGTATTTGATAAGGTGAAGGATGAGCACAGCGTCAATAGTTTTGCTGGTAGTCGGAGTGGTGTTCATTGTGGCATCGTTCTTCTTACCGGATTCAAGGAAAAAGGAAGATAAAGACAGTCAGAAGATCGACGAGAAAGTTATCAAAGATATGGTCGAGCGTGAGGTTTCGAATGCAAGAGAACGTATCGAAGAGATAGTGGACGAGACCGTTAACTATTCCGTCGAAAAGACGGAAAGACAGCTCGAGAAACTTTCGAACGAAAAGATCATGGCGGTAGATGAGTATTCCGAGACGGTGCTTAAGCGTATCAACGATAATCATAAGGAAGCGGTTTTTCTTTATGATATGTTAAACGACAAGGGTGAAAAGCTTAAG
>CAMPBP010000256.1 GCA_946639085.1 uncultured Lachnospiraceae bacterium | reverse complement strand
TGTTGGATCGGAACCGGAAACTTTAAAACCTTCCTTTAACAATATCTTCGCAAGGCCCGACATGCTTATGCCGCCGATACCTATGAAATATACGTGCATTGGTTGATCAAACTTAATGTTCATAATCGCTCCTTATGTTTAAAGACAATTGTATCACCCCAAAACCAAATAGGCAATTTTGACCCTAGGGGACGGTGGTGTTGGTTCATTTTCCTTTTTCTTCATACAAATGAACAAATGAACAGTCTTTTTCTATGGAAAAAACAAAAATGTATGTGAAAATTGCACAATTTTAAGCAAAAAGGTTTGCGAAAACAGGTGATATGGTATAAAATTATAACAGTATACATAAAATCGGCGGTACTATACGCCGAAATGCAAAAGCGAGGGATCCATAATGATCAAAAAGGAAATGATTGCCATGCTTTTGGCAGGAGGACAGGGAAGTCGTCTTGGGGTCTTAACATCTAAAATGGCAAAGCCGGCTGTGTCATTCGGCGGAAAATATCGTATCATCGACTTTCCGCTTTCCAACTGTATCAATTCGGGTATTGATACGGTAGGTGTGCTTACACAGTATCAGCCTCTTAGGCTTAACACTCATATCGGGATCGGTATTCCGTGGGACCTTGACCGAAACATCGGCGGTGTCACAGTTTTACCTCCTTATGAAAAGAGCGAGAACAGTGAGTGGTATACGGGTACGGCAAATGCCATCTATCAGAACATAGATTATATGGAGACGTACAATCCCGATTACGTCCTCATTCTTTCGGGCGACCATATTTATAAGATGGACTACGAAATGATGCTTGATTACCACAAAGCCAACAAGGCAGAGGTAACGATAGCCGTTATGCCCGTTCCCATGGAAGAGGCAAAGAGATTCGGTATCATGATAACCGACGACAAAGGTCGCATCACCGAATTTGAAGAAAAACCCGAGCATCCCAGAAGCAATCTTGCTTCCATGGGTATTTACATATTTAACTGGAAGACACTTAAAGATGCACTCATCAAGATGGCGGATCAGCCCGCACTTGATTTCGGAAAGCATGTCATTCCTCATTGCCATGACAACGGTGCACCTTTGTATGCATATGAATTTAACGGTTATTGGAAGGATGTCGGAACTCTTGAGTCTTATTGGCAAGCAAACATGGAGCTTATCGACATAGTTCCCGACTTTAACCTTTACGAAGAATACTGGAAGATCTATACCAAATCGGATACACTTCCTCCGCAGTATTTTTCTTCAGACTCTGTTATAGAAAGAAGCATCGTCGGAGAAGGAAGCGAGATCTACGGAAAGGTATTTAACTCCGTTATCGGTTGCGGCGTAGTGATCGGAAAAGATGCGGTGGTACGCGACTCCATCATCATGAACGAAACGAAGATCGGAGCAGGTACCGAGTGTTACAAGTGTATCGTTGCCGAAGGTGTTGAGATCGGAGAGGGATGTAAGCTTGGCGTTGGAGACGAGGTTCCCAACGAGACTAACTCAAAGATCTACAATTCCGGACTCGTAACGATAGGTGAAAAGACCGAAATACCCAATCAAGTAACCGTCGGCAAGAATACCGTAATATTCGGTAAGACCGAGCCTGCGGATTACGAAAACGGCCGTCTTGAAAGCGGCAGATCATTAGTAAAGGCAGGTGATTGGGAATGAGAGCTATAGGAATCGTTTTGGCGGGCGGCAACTCAAGCCACCGTATGAAAGAACTCGGTATTAGGCGTGCCGTAGCGGCTATGCCCATCGCCGGAAGTTACAGAAGTATCGACTTTGTATTAAGTAACATGTCGAACTCTCACATCCAGAAAGTTGCTGTATTTACACAGTACAACGCAGGAAGCCTCGGAGAGCATTTAAGTTCTTCGAAATGGTGGGACTTCGGTCGTAAGCAGGGCGGTCTTTTGGTGTTCACACCTACCGTTACCGCGGAGAACAACTACTGGTACAGAGGAACGGCAGACGCGATCTACCAGAATCTTTCGTTTTTAAAGAACAGTCACGAGCCTTACGTAGTTATCGCTTCGGGTGATTGTGTATACAAGATCGACTTTAACAAGCTTCTTGAGTATCATATCGATAAAAAAGCGGACATTACCGTAGTTTGCAAAGACGCCGACAACATCGCCGGCCTTGACAGATTCGGTACCGTTAAGATGAACGAAGACTTCCGTATAGAAGAGTTTGAAGAAAAACCCATCGTGGCAAAATCATCAACGATCTCCTGCGGTATTTACGTTGTTCGTCGTCGTGCCCTTATCGAAATGATCGAGAAGTGTGCCGAAGAAGACCGTTACGACTTTGTTCGTGACGTGCTTATCCGTTTTAAGGACATCAAGAGGATCTACGGCTACAAGATAAAGGATTATTGGAGAAACATCGCATCCGTTGACGATTATTTCGCAACGAACATGGACTTCTTAAAACCCGAAGTTCGTGATTATTTCTTCAGACAGTATCCCGATATCTATTCAAAGGTTGACGACCTTCCTCCCGCAAAGTACAATGTGGGAGCCAAAGTTCACAATTCCCTTATCGCAAGCGGAACTATCGTGAACGGTACCGTTGAAGATTCGGTGGTATTCAGAGAGACCTACATCGGAAACAACTGTTTCATCAAGAATTCGGTCATCTTAAACGATGTTTACATCGGTGACAATACACACATCGAGAACTGTATCGTCGAAAGCCACGGAACCATCCGTTCCAACTCCTTCTTTAAGGGCGAGGACGGCATAAAGATAGTCGTTGAAGACAACGACAGATTTATCATTTAATACAATCAGTAACGATTGACAACAGGGGGTGTCTTTATGACATCCCCGTTTTGAGGTTTTGGTCGTGAACATAGAAAACGAAAGAATCTTTAACT
>CAMPBP010000255.1 GCA_946639085.1 uncultured Lachnospiraceae bacterium | reverse complement strand
GGGGAATTTCTCCTTGTGAGCCATCCAGTCAAAGTTACCCGAATCAACGATACATCCGCCGACTGTAGCTGCGTGACCGTCCATATACTTTGTTGTTGCATGTGTTACGATATCTACGCCGTATTTAAAGGGCTGACACATGATAGGTGTAGGGAAAGTATTGTCGACAATCAGCGGTACACCGTGAGCGTGAGCCGCATTGGCGAATTTTTCAAAATCAAATACGGTAAGTGCGGGATTGGCAACAGATTCACCGAAAACACACTTGGTGTTGTCTTTAAATGCCACATTTAACTCATCGGGAGTGCAATAAGGATCGACGGTAGTAACTTCAATTCCCATTTTGGTAAGTGTATTGACCAAAAGGTTGAATGTTCCGCCGTAGATTGCAGAACTTACCACGATGTGGTCTCCGGCTTCCGCTATATTGAAAACAGCAAAAAAGTTGGCCGACTGTCCCGAAGACGTAAGCATTGCGGCAACGCCTCCCTCAAGTTCGCAGATCTTGGCTGCAACTGCATCGTTAGTAGGGTTCGCAAGTCTTGTATAGAAATAACCTTCAGCCTCAAGGTCAAAAAGTTTTCCCATATCCTCGCTGGAATCGTACTTAAAAGTTGTGCTCTGCACGATGGGTACGATTCTGGGTTCTCCGTTCTTGGGCTTGTATCCGCCCTGTACGCAAATTGTCTCTTTGTTCATTCTCTTCTCCGTCCCTTATTATTATTCATCGTAATTGTGATATACGTTCTGCACATCGTCGTCTTCATCAAGAAGATCGAGTATTCTGTTTACGTTCTTGATTGCGGCTTCATCGGTCAATGTAACGTAGTTCTGAGGAATCATTGTAACTTCGGCGCTTGCAAAGTTCTCAAGTCCCGCCTTTTTAAGATTGTTAAGTATCTCATCGAATGAGTCGGGATCAGTATAGATCTCATAGCAGTCGTCTTCCTCCGAGAAGTCTTCCGCTCCGCAATCAAGAGCCGTCATCATAAGAGTATCGGCATCAAGATCACATTCTTCTTTATCGATGATGATCTCACCTTTCTTATCAAACATAAATGATACGCATCCGGGAGTACCGATGCTTCCGCCACCTTTGGTAAATGCACTTCTTACGTTTGCGGCGGTTCTGTTTTTGTTGTCCGTTAAGCAATCAACGATGATTGCGATACCGTTGGGACCGTATCCCTCATATGAGCAGTATTCATAGTTCACGCCACTGCCTTCGCCGGCAGCTTTCTTTATACCGCGCTCGATGGTATCGTTGGGTACGTTGTTGGCTTTTGCCTTGGCTATGACCGTTGCAAGTTTAAAGTTGTTTGAAGGATCGGGACCGCCTTCTTTTACGGCCACGGCGATCTCACGACCGATTATTGTAAAGATCTTACCTTTTGCGGCATCGTTTTTTTCTTTCTTGTGCTTGATGTTTGCAAATTTTGAATGTCCTGACATTAATTCGATTCCTCTTCTTTCACTTTAGATTCGTTGTCCGCTTTTTTTACGGCAACCTTTTTTACCATACGATTCTCAACCGACAGTATTTCGAACACATATCCGTCGCATTCGGTTTTGAACCTTTCGTTTTTCTCGGGCAATCTGTCCATTCTTGATATCATAAAACCGTTAAGGGTCTGATATTCACCTTCCTCGATATTTATACCGAGATTTTTGCCGATCTCTTCGATTGAAGTCTGACCGTCGATAATGTACTCTTCTTCTTTACCACGACGTTTTCTTATGCTGTTTTTCTCCACATCGTATTCGTCCATTATATTTCCGACGATCTCTTCAAGTATGTCTTCCATGGTGACAATACCTGTCGTCTGGCCATACTCATCCAAAACCACCGCCATCTGAGTTTTATCCGACTGCATGGTTTTGAACAGATCGTCAATATTCATTGTTTCGGGAATGAACATGGCTTTTCTGATAAGACCCGCCACTTCCGATATCGGTTCATTAAGTTCCTCGTTCTTTGCATGAACTCTGCAGGTATCTTTCAAATAAAGGATACCGATGATATGGTCGATATTTTCGTCGTATACGGGATATCTTGAATACGAGCTTTTAAGCATATGATTCAATGCATCGACGAGTAAAGTATTCTTATCGAGCGCATCAATATCGTTCCTGTTTGTACAAATATCCGAAGCCTTTTTGTCAACAAACTCAAAAATGTTGTTTATCATTTTGGCTTCACTTGATTCAAGCGCGCCGTTCTCATGCCCGGCGCTTACCATGGATAGAATTTCCTGCTCAACGTTTTCTTCGTCGTTCTTCTTAAATAATCGTCCGAAAAAGTTCTGTTTTTCTTTCGCGGCACCTGAAGTGTCGTCCATACTTATCCCTTTCTTTCGCCTATTTGAAAACACAAATAGTAACGATCGCACACTTCCCGATCGTTAAAAATTTTCTCACAAACGCATATTTTAGCAATATATTTTATCATTAAACCCAACCTCCAGTCAAATGAAACAGAAGGTTACAAAGCAAAAAGAAACAACTATTTCTCAGTAGTTTTTTCTTCTTTAAGCTGAGGTTTTTTGACCTGTTCGACGTGATATTTCATATCGAATATATTTATTACTTCCGCGCCGAATATGTTATGCATATAAGTATAGAAATTTTGGTTGCGTATCATTTTATGCTGCTTAAGAGCAACTTTCTTTTTTAGTTCTATTCTTATTTCGTCGATCCATTTTCCGATACTTTCAATATCGGTATTGTTTTCCTGTATCTGCTCATAACATACGGCCATGGTTTCAAGCATGAGCGTATAGTTAACGGAATTGATCTTTGCCGGAAGTTCCATAAGTTCATCGTTATTGGCTTCAATCTTTTCGTTACATTCTTCGATAAGTCGTTTGTTGTCTTCGAGCTTCTTTTCGGACTTC
>CAMPBP010000254.1 GCA_946639085.1 uncultured Lachnospiraceae bacterium | reverse complement strand
GGATGATATCGTATACGTCGCTTTTTGTATCCGTTACATCATCGAAAACCAGAACATAGCGTTCATCTTCAAAATCCTTCGCTTGAAAGGCAAGTCTGTCACTGGAACAGAAGTTGTGATTTTTTCTTTCGTACTCTTCGTCGTAGGTTCCGGCGGTATGGATGTTATCACATGAGTTGTAGAACTCGGTTCCGATGATGAAGTATTTGCCGTCAAAGAGTTTGTCGATGTGGCTTCCCATAGATATTTCGCCGTAGCTTTCGGCGGGGCCTCTCATAACGTGACCGTTGTGAGCGCTTATGAGCACCTGTGAGTAACCGCGTCTTTCCTCAATTTCCGAGATGGTTTTAAAGTTCTTTGCCATTGATGAGTCTCTGTACTCACCGTAGGAATTTGCGTCTTCGGAAAAAGAAGGAGATGCGATGTCTTCAAGAACGCTTTCCGCTACAAGCGCTGCAATTTCGTGCCTTGGATCCTTTACCGATAAGAGTTTCTCTTTTAAGTCTTTAAAGAATTGTTCGTCGTTTAGAGTATCGGTATCGGGGTCGTCGTCAAGAGCTGTCAGCTTTGCGATGACATCGTCACCAAATTCATTGGGAAATTCCTTACAGAAAGGAAGAAGATATTTAACACCCCAATGGGAACCCTGCATGTCCACACCGTAGAAGGCTACGGAATCTTCATAGGAACGGCCTTCGTTGTATTCCTTCATCCATTTAAACAGGTTAGCCATATCCGGTGTGTCATAAAGAGGATAATCCAGTTCTCCCACCAGTTCTTCAAAGTCCACGTCGTCTTTACTGTGTATGGCGTCGTTTATATATGCGCCTTCCCCTACGCTTATTTCGAGGGATAAACTCTTGCAGTTCCCGGTTTCAACAAGCTTTTGCAACACTTCAAGCTTTGCAACCTGAAATTCGTGGTTACCGTGGGTGGCTTCACCTATACCTATGGCTCTTGCATCCGTGGGGATCTTAAAATCATCAAAGGATAAAGCATAATTTTCGATATCGTCGATCTTTCTTTTTTCCGAGCCGAGTATCCCCGTCATGTATAAAACCAGCACCGCCACGAAAAGTATCGGCAGAGCCGTTACGGCTATTATCTTAGAGGTTGTTTTCTTCATACTCAAACTCCTAATTTGTAATATCTCTTTTTGATACTTTGAGTATCGTAAATAAGATGGACAATGCGGCGATCACGGCGCTTATGAGAATCTGGATACAAGTTCCGGGATTGGCATAGCTGTCGGCAAAAGCCGTGTTCGCAAACCACTGTCCCACGGGAGTGATGTTGTAAAGTATCCTGAAGATCTCAAATGCGGTTCCTTTCGAGAAAGCCAATGCAGCGTTACCGATGAGCATCAGGTTAAAGGAAAGGAAGAAAATAACCATACCGATGACGGTGTTTAAGATCATCTTTTTGCCGACAAACGAGATGGCGGTAATAAAGACCGTATAACCGAGCAGCGCAAAAAGGATCGATATAACGTTTACGATCACGCTTCCCACACCTGCTCCCGCTATGACGCCCGCCAAAACATACACGAGAGTCATTATCGTCACGATGGTCATGTTGGAAAGCACTGCTGCGATGAAGCAGTCTTTCTGGCTGTGACCGGCGATGATACGGTTTTTAAGTATACCGTCGGAATACTCCGTGCTGGTGTAAACAGGTATGTAGATTGAGAAGAACAACACCATTGCAACACTAACAAAGAGCATGCACTGTGCGGGTTCATATTTTTCCAAAAATATAGGAACCATTGCTTTGCTTGATACCGTAATTGTTACTACGAGGGCTATCAAAAGTCCTCCGAGGTAGCAAACGTTTTTGATATTTCTTAGTAAGTTGGCTTTATATATGTTGATCATTTTAATTCCCTATTTGAGTTCCTTTCTCTTAAATACAGGTAAAGTGATAAGTATCGATATTACGATCAAAACGCCGCATCCTATGAAGCAATCTTTCAAAGGGTGGTTAAGGGTTCCGGTAAAATACGAGAAGGGGCAAAACCTGTCATAAATGTTGTAGATCAAAAGCCTCATTCCCGTGATCATCACGTGTCCGTCCTGGGGATAAAGTTTATCCGTTACCATGAGGTTTGCGACTCTGAATAAAAATGCGATCACGAGCCCCAAAAAGTAAGGGATTATCGTTCCTCCGAATACGATCACGATGGAGGACATCAAAACTCCGACAGCTATCGATACCGCAAATTGTGCAGTGTAGTACAAAGAAACATCTCTCGGATTAAGGGAAGAAAATCCGGTGGTGAGGAATCGGATGACGATGGTTTGGGAGATGCACGTGCTCATGCACATGAGACCGCTTATGATGGCTCCCGTAAGTATGCTTGAGAGAGCGATGTGGTTTCTTTTTACCCCATTGATGATCTTGTTTCTTATGGCGCCGTCCGAAAAGTCGTTTACGAGTAAGAAGATTATCGTGGCGGTTATAACGATCGAAGCGATGGAAGAATAAGCGGTTATCACATCTTCTCCGGGGAGCTCGGCGTCAAGGAACCGGTATATCAGCTTAAAGAGAAGTGCCTCCATGAGCGGATATAAGACTGTCAGAGCGATGGAGCCCTGAAATATCTTGTTTTTGAATACATTGAACATATCCGCATATAAAACTCTACGCATGTTCTTCGCCTCCTATAAGCGAAAGGTAGAAGGATTCGAGACTTTCGTCGCGCTCTTCCATAGTGAATATCGTGCAGTTTTCTTTTGCAAAGATCTCTGCGACTTTCGAGAAGTTAAGGTCTGCATAGACGTCTGCGTAGGACTCGTTGAGAACCGAGTATTCGATGCCCATGTCGTCCATGATCTTGGCAAGTATCTTGGTGTCGCTTACTTTCATGCGTACCGACTTGCGGCATTCGTTACGAAGT
>CAMPBP010000253.1 GCA_946639085.1 uncultured Lachnospiraceae bacterium | reverse complement strand
ATATATTGCCAAGGTTCATGATAGGCTGCCAGAATCTTGCGGCATAACTTGTTATGGCCACGATTACACCGACCTTAATATCTCCGCTTCCCACAAATACCAATAAACCAAATATGTAGATTGCCGCTCTTACCAACACCGAAATGTTATCGATACCGGGCCATACAAGGTTTGTGTATCTTACTGCCCACATCCAGCTCTTTCTGCACTTGCCCGAAAGGGTTGCAAAAATCTCTGCGTTCTCATCTTCTCTTGCGAATATCTGAGTGATACGCGCACCGACGATGTTCTCCTGTAGATAAGCGTTAAGATTTGAGTTCTTGTTTGATACCTGTTGCCATGCTTTACGCTGTTTGTTCTTTATCCAGAGCATGAATATGGCAAGTATCGGAACACCGCTCACCACTACGGTCGCAAGTTTAACATCCACGATGAACATGAATATTACGATAAATATAAGGTTCATGATCTCCAAAACGATGTTTATAAGGCCGTTTGAGAGCATATCCGATACGGAGTTAACGTAGTTAACGACTCTTATAAGTATCTTACCGTGAGGACGGTCATCGTAATACTGGAAGGGAAGCTCCTGAAGATGACCGAAAACATCTTTACGGATATCGTAGATGATGTTCTGGCTGACTTTGATCATCGTCTTCTGCCTAACGGTTGTGAAAATAACGCTGATCGCAAACACGAGTATCATCAGTCCGCAGCAGATATATAGCATCTTATAATCTTTGTTGGGAACCGCTTCATCCAGCACTTTCTGGGTGATGTAAGGTCCGAAGAGAGCAAATATACCGCCTATTGCGCTAAGTAAAAACGCAAGTATCATTTTCCCGGCATAGGGCTTTATGTAAGAGCCTGCACGTAAGAGATGGTGGTAGTCAAAGGGTGTTTCGAGGATTTCGTCTTCTTTGTAAGTGTTTCTTCCTGCCATTTAAACCGCCTCCTCTCCTGCCTGAAGTTTAACAAGCTCATAGTAATAACCTTTTTGATCTATAAGTTCCTGATGGGTTCCCGACTCGGCTATAATGCCGTCTTTTAAGACGATTATCTTATCAGCCGACTTTGTTGTGGAAATACGCTGAGCGATTATTATCTTTGTGCAATCGAAATCGAGATGCTTTAAGCTCTTTTGTATCTCTTTTTCGGTTTCCATATCTACTGCGGAAGTCGTGTCGTCAAGGATGAGAATCGAAGGTCTTACGGCCAGGGCTCTTGCAAGGGAAATTCTCTGCTTTTGACCTCCCGACAGTCCTACCCCTCTCTCACCGACGATCGTTTCATAGCCTTCGGGCATCTTTGCGATAAACTCCGAAGCCTGTGAATATCTTGCGAACTTAAGTACTTCTTCTTTGGATATCGTGGAATCACCGTATGCGATGTTTCCGTCTATCGTGTCGGAATAGAGCAAAACATCCTGAGTCGCAAGTCCGATATTCTTTCTTAGTTGATGAAGCTTATATTTCTTTACATTTACACCGTCAATATATATATCACCGTGCGTAGGCTCATAGAACCTGGGAATAAGATGGATGAGTGAAGTCTTTCCGCATCCGGTCTCTCCCATTATTGCAACAGTCTGACCTGCTTTGACGGAGAAAGAAATGTCCTTTAAAACCGGCGTATTCGAATCATCAAACTTAAAGCTTACATTCTTAAACTCTATATCTCCCTTTATGCGATGATCCAGTTCGATGGCATCTTCAGCGTCAACGATCTCAGGTTCGGAATAATAGATCTCCATAACCTTGTTTGATGCGGCGGAGAATCTCTGGAACTCGTTCATGATGTTACCCAGCATTCTCATAGGGTTCGAAACGGCCCATATAAGTCCCGAGAAAGCAACGTACTGACCCATGGTGATCTCGCCTCTCATAAGGAATATGCCTCCTACGAAAAGCAAAACAACGGGCATGAGGTTTGCGCAGGATTCAACGTAAGGATAAAACTTAAGCCATACCATCTGAGTCTTAATGTTTGTATCTCTGTAATCTGCGTTGCTTACGTCAAACTTGCTTATCTCGTAATCTTCTCTTGCAAATGCCTTAACCACACGGTTACCGGAAATGTTTTCCTGAGCGTCCGTATTCATTCCCGCAAGCTTTTCACGAAGAAGCTGATGCATGGGACGAACCTTTGCTCTGAAAAGACGAATGATGATAAAAATGAGTGGAGCAATAGCCATAATGCATATCGTAAGTTTCCAGCTCATATAGATAAAATACGCAAGCGTTGCTCCCATAAGGGCGACAGCCTCGATTATCATCCTGACAACCCATGCGATCATATGCCTCACGGCATCCAGGTCGCCCGTAACTCTCGTCATAAGATCTCCGGTACGAAATTCCTTGTAAAATCTCATATCCTGACGCTCTATCTTGTTAAAGAGAAAGTTCCTGACTCTGTAGAGAACGGTCTGTGAAACATATTCATAAGACATGCAGTCAAGGTAAACGATGACAGTTCGAAGAACCGTCATTCCAACCATCATGCTTATGAGAAAAAGAAACCGATCTCTGTTGTTTGCAAGGTTGTAGGCAGCATTCTCTCCCGATATGAACTCATCGACTATCTTTGACGAAAACATCGGAACGACAAGCTGCATAATGTTGTAAGTCACCGTTCCTACGATGGCCGCCATGAAAAGAAGCCTTCTTCCTTCCATGTTTTCCCAAAGCCATGCAAGCTTTCCCTTCGGGAACTTCTTCTCGGCGATCACATTTACTTCTTTGTTCTTTTTCACCGGTATAAACCTCCAATGATCAATGATCGATCACATACTTTGCGAATATAAAAACAGTCTATAACAGCCATAAAAAAATATATGTAATCTTTCGGTTTCCAAATTGTATTTTTCTATTCAGTAAAAAGATAAAGGCATCAAACCATTCTATG
>CAMPBP010000252.1 GCA_946639085.1 uncultured Lachnospiraceae bacterium | reverse complement strand
GCGTAAGCAACGGCGTGAGCCGATTCGATCGCAGGTATGATACCTTCTGTCTTTGCGAGATATTCAAAGGCGTTTACGGCTTCATCGTCGGTGATCGCTACGTACTGTGCCCGTCCCGAATCGTAAAGGCCCGCATGCTCGGGACCCACTCCGGGATAATCAAGTCCCGCAGAGATTGAATAAACCGGGGCGATCTGGCCGTACTTGTCCTGACAGAAATACGACTTCATTCCGTGGAATATACCAATCTTACCGGTAGAGATGGTTGCTGCGGTCTCAAATGTGTCGATACCTCGTCCCGCAGCTTCACAGCCGATAAGTGCCACTTCTTTATCTTCTATGAAATGATAGAAAGTTCCGATGGCGTTGGAACCGCCGCCTACGCATGCGATGACCGCATCGGGAAGTCTTCCTTCTTTCTCCATCATCTGCTCTTTTATCTCTTTTGAGATGACAGCCTGGAAATCGCGAACGATGGTGGGGAAAGGATGGGGGCCCATAACGGAACCGAGGCAGTAATGGGTATCATCGATCCTTGTAGTCCACTCTCTCATGGCTTCGGAAACGGCATCTTTAAGAGTTCTCGTTCCTGTCTTAACCGGAATTACGGTTGCGCCCAGAAGTCTCATTCTGTATACGTTCAAGGCCTGTCTTATGGTGTCTTCCTCGCCCATGAAAACAACGCATTCCATGTTCATGAGTGCTGCGGCTGTTGCCGTAGCTACGCCGTGCTGACCTGCGCCGGTCTCTGCGATGAGTCTTGTCTTACCCATCTTCTTTGCCAAAAGCGCCTGACCCAAAACGTTGTTTATCTTGTGGGCACCGGTATGATTTAAGTCTTCTCTCTTTAAGTAGATCTTTGCCCCGCCCAGATCTTTTGTCATCTTTTCCGCATAATAAAGTCTGGAGGGTCTTCCCGCATAATCGTTAAAGAGGTCGTTTAACTCTTTGTTGAATTCGGGATCGTTCTTGTAATGTTCATATGCCGCTTCAAGTTCGTTCACTGCGTTCATAAGTGTCTCGGGAATGTACTGTCCGCCGTGAATACCAAATCTTCCTTTACTCATCTTTTCCTCCGGATGATATATTTCTTACCGCCTTTACACAGGCATTTATTTTTTCTCTGTCTTTAAGTTTATCCGTCTCAGCGCCCGATGAAATGTCAACGATCGCAGGGCCGAGGGTCTTTATCGCAAGTGCGACGTTTTCTTCGTTGAGTCCCCCCGCAAGAATGAATTTTCTGTCAAGCTTGGTAACTACCGACCAGTCGAACACCTCGCCTGTTCCGTAACCGTTATCAAGCAAGATCATGTCTGCCTGGCAGACGATCGCCGCTTTCACATCTTCGACGCTTCTTATCTTGTAAGCCTTCCATATGGTAAGTCCGGACTTTTCTTTAACCTTGCGGATATAATCCCCGTCCTCGCTTCCGTGAAGCTGTATCACATCAAGTCCGATCTCATGAGCCGCTTTTACGACTTCCTCTGCAGGTTTGTTTACAAAAACACCCACCGCTTTGATCGCCCTGTCAAGAAGGCTTCGCAAATGTGTGGCATCTTTAATTGAAAGATTTCTGTGACTTTTCTCAAAATCGATTATAAATCCGGCGTAATCAACCTTCGCGTCATTCACGGCTTCAATATCGCATTCCCTGAAAAGTCCGCATATCTTTATCTCAGTCATAATTTCTAAAGTCTTTTAATGTCTTTACTCTGTCGGAAGCTCTCATAAGCGCCTCTCCCATGAGGACACCGTCCGCACCGATGTTTTTGATAACCTTTACGTCATCCCGGGTCGTAACACCGCTTTCGGCGACGTACAACGTATCCTTTGGAATGAGTTCTCTCAGTCTTGCAGCATTTTCGAAGTCAACCGAAAAGTCTTTCAGATTTCGGTTGTTCACTCCGATCATCTTGGCGCCTACGGCCACGGCTTTCTTTATCTCTTCTTCATCGTGGGTCTCGGTGAGTGCCGCAAGATTCAGTTCTTCACAAATCTTAAGATATGAAGAAAGCGTCTTCTCGTCAAGAAGTGTACAGATAAGAAGGACACAGTTCGCTCCCATGGCTTTTGCCTGATATATCTGATACTCGTCGATCGTAAAGTCTTTCCTTATCATGGGTGTTTTAACTTTAGCGCGAACCGCTTTAAATATCTCGTCGGAACCAAGAAACCTGCTTGGCTCGGTAAGACACGATATACAATCTGCCTCTGCCTTCTCGTAATCTGCGGCGATGGACATGTAATCAAATACGGGATCGATGATGCCCTTTGAAGGGGATGCTTTCTTTATCTCACAAATAAATGAAAGGCCTTCCTTTTTTATGGCTTCGTAAAATGCACTTCCCGGGTTTAAATCCTGTTTTAACGCAAGGGAACACATTTCTTTTACGTCGATTTTTTCTTTATCCTTTTTTACACGTTCTCTTGCGGTGAGCGCAAGTTCGTCCAAAATAGTCATATTATCTGTTACTTACCTCAATGAACTTGTTAAGAGTTTCTGTTGCCCTGCCCGAATCGATGATGGAAGTCGCAAGTTCCACACCTGCTTTGAAGCTGTCCGCTTTTCCGCCGATATATAAAGATGCACCTGCATTTAACAAAACGGCATCACGCTTGGGTCCCTTTGCACCTGCTAAAATTTCGCGTGTTATCTTTGCGTTTTCTTCAGGAGAGCCTCCCTTAAGGTCATCCTTTGAACAGGTTATAAATCCGAAGTCTTCAGGCTTTATAACGTAAGTCTTGTACCATCCGTCCTTGATCTCGCATACCTTTGTGGGGGAACTTAATGAGATCTCATCAAGTTTATCAAGTCCGTATACTACCATACCGCGCTTTACTCCCAGGTTAACGTGGCCCTTTTCAATCGGCTCCAACTGATATTCGTCTGAGCCTACCAGAAGCTCCAT
>CAMPBP010000251.1 GCA_946639085.1 uncultured Lachnospiraceae bacterium | reverse complement strand
GTGGGACCATACCGATATCCATAGAGATAGAGCCACATTTCAGAAGACAGGGACACGGTACCGCCGTTCTTAAGATGATGCACGAGTGGGCGTTTTTCCACAAAGACATTTTCGAGATAACGACACAGGTATCCAACGAAAACACCGAACTCATCCATGCTTTGGAAAGAGCGGGTTTTATCTACAGAGACGGTCTTGCGATCGAAAACGGTGTTTTGGAGACATATTCGATTACAAAACAAAAATCTGCCTGGACCGGACTTTACATCGTCATAGGGATCATTGCCGGTATGATACTCGGACTCGTTTTGAACAATATGTGGGTCGGACTCGCCATATCCGTTTTCTTTGCCCTCGCATTCGGCATAGGAATGGATTTAAGCGAAAAGAAATGGCGTGAAAAGATCACCGGAAAGAAAAACAGTAAGGATGGGTTATAAGAATGGATTTTCAAAAGATTACCGATTATTTAAAATCGATTGGGGAGGAGTACGGGGTACCTTCTACCGACATGATGATCTATAAAGATCATGAACTCATATACAGAAATATGAACGGTTATACCGACGGGAACAAAAGGGTTGCCGTAAGCGACGACACTCAATATCTCATGTTCTCAATGACAAAAGTTCAGACGATGGCCGCTCTCATGCAGCTTGTGGAAAGAGGCGTTCTCTCACTTGACGACGAGGTATCGAAATACCTCCCCGCATACAAAAAGCTCACCGCCATCGACAACGACAATATCGTAAAAGTCGATTCCCTTAAGCTTTGGCAGCTTGCTTCCATGCAGTCGGGTCTTGATTACAATCTTGAGCGTCCCGGTATAGTAAGAGTGTTAAAAGAAAAAGGAGCCTCAGCCACCACAAAAGAGCTGGTTGATTCGTTTGTCGAGTCTCCCCTTTCTTTCATCCCCGGCACTCATTATCAGTACAGTTTAAGCCACGATGTCATTGCCGCTGTTATAGAAGTCGCATCCGGCATGAAGTTTTCGGAATATCTCAAAAAGAACATTTGGGAGCCTCTCGGGATGGACAGAACTTATTTTGCCAAACCGATAAACAACGACGGACCTGTTGCAAAACAGTACATATACAACGAACCCGCAAATAAAGTTGAACCCATGGAGCAGTCATGCTGCTATCAGCTTTCCGAGAATTATGAAAGCGGCGGTGCGGGACTTACAAGCTGTACAAAAGACTACGCCATATTCGCCGACACCCTCGCATGCGGCGGTATTTCAAAAGACGGCGTTCGTATTCTCAAGTCCGAAACCGTCGAAGTATTCAAGAAGAACTTCCTTTGTGAAGCATCCATGAGAGAGATCGACGTCAACATGGGAAGAAAGGGCTACGGTTACAGCATCGGAATGCAGGTATTTCTCGATCCCTCACTTGTCGGTTCCCCCGCTCCCGCAGGAATATTCGGATGGGACGGCGCTGCAGGAAGCTGCATCCAGATGGATACCGCAAGCAAAACCTCCTTCGTTTTCACGATGCACGTAAGAGGTTTCGGACCCGCATACGGCATCATTCATCCGAAGTTGAGAGATCTCGTATTCGGAAAATAAGATATTTCGGTAAAAAGAAAAAGCATCCGCAATTCCGCGGGTGCTTTTGTTATGTTAACCAATGCCTTCTATATCGTAAGTTCGTCGAAGAAATCGCTTATATCTTCACTCTTATATCCAATGAGTTTGGCCCTGAGAAGGGCTTTCGATGCCGGAACGTCTTCGATCATTTCCTTTACGGCCTTTGCGTCCGGTTTTACGATATCAAGGTAATCGTCCAACGCTTTCGTGTCGTCATATCTGTCTTCCAAAATGTAATACCACGCCGTTTCGGACTCACAGCCTTTCGACCTTGATATCATATAGCCCGAAAGATAGTCTTTGGTTTCCCCTGTTATGTAAACCATGTTCGTAAGTCTTGCAAATGCGAGTCCCGCTTTGTTCTTCCCCACCTCTTTAAGATACGCCGCAGATTCTCCCGGAAGTTCTCCGTCTACCGATCCCACTCCGTCGTAAGAAATGTCTTCTTCCCCACAAAGTGCCCTGTCGGAATATCCCTCGATATCATCCTGCTTTAAGTAATCGATGATCGCCATATCCAGTTTTCTGTACCACTCTTCCAAACCAAAAGAAGGATCCTTTATAAGATATGCCGCCGGAAGCTTTTTAACGGGAAGTGCCGCAAGAAGAGACAGTTCGTCGGGTTTATCGTAACCTACGCAAATATTTAAAAGACGTTCCGAACCTTCAAATATACCTCGTCCCACAAAGGCGTCAACGCACGCGCCTTTCTTTAACACAAATGTTTCAAGCTGCCTGCACTGTGAAAAAGCCCAGTCTCCGATATAGGTCACGGTACCGGGAACAACAATCTTACGTAAACTTGACTGTTGGAGGAATGCCTTGCGTTCGATTCCGGTAACAGCCTTCCCGTCAATAGTTTCAGGGATTTCGAGTTCGTCGGACAAAGAAATATCCTTCGTTGTACACCCGATTATGTAAACATAATCACCATGATCTTCCGTATTGAGTTTATATCCCGAAATAGTTGTCTCACCCATTAAAGAAGATTCTCAATATCCTTTCTCAGTGCGTTTTCACGATCGTTTACCATCAAAAGCTTACTGTACTTTTCGTAGTCTTCGGAACCGAATGTCGAAAGGAACGAAGCTGAATTTATGTCAACCGTAAGTTCGGTGACCATAACAAGCATTTCGTTTGACTCTTCGCCGTAGGCTTTCTTTGTAAATTCAAATCCGTTTGAAAGTCTCTCTCCCGCTTTTGCCGCAGATTCTTTAAGTGCCGAAACCTTTCCGGAATATGCTTTTGAAAGAGCATCCGTCTTATCGTCTTCATCTTTTATTGCCGCAATGAGGTCTTCCACAACTCTGATCTTTGACTTAA
>CAMPBP010000250.1 GCA_946639085.1 uncultured Lachnospiraceae bacterium | reverse complement strand
CACTCTTTCTTAAATTCATAAGTATAACGCATAAAAAATACCCTCCTTACTGGGTGTCCAGTAAAGAGGGTACATATCAAAAATGTGTTTTTTCACACCCCCTTTTCCTATTACTACATTGCCAAATAAACTACTGTCTGTTTGAAGTGGTATACTAATATTGGACACGAAGGGGGTACTTTTTTGAACAATATGTGTTATAATAAAAACACGCTAATACATGTATTGTACATTAAGTATTCCGTAATAGACAGGAGGTTCAATATGAAGTACACCAAAGAACAAAGATTGGATATAGGTCGTCAAATATATGACAACGAATTAAGTCGATACGAAGCAGCGGAAAGATACAATATCAGCGACCAAACAGCAAGAGATTATATGAGAATGTATCGTGATGCCAATCAGCTTCCGGCAAAGACACCCGGGAGAACATCTACAATTAACATAAAAGCTTCTCAAACAACTTCGAATGGAATTGATGATCTTGAAAATATGTCAAAAGAAGAATTGATAGAGGAGATAATCAAAGCAAGAATCACAGAAGCACGATTAAAAAAAGGTTACGAAGTGAAAGGGGATGGTATGGTAATTCGATACGTCAGGAAGAATACCAAATAATCTTAGAATTATCCGGTAAATTTCCGGTAAACCTTTTGTGTAATGTGATAGGGATCAGCAGAAGCAGTTTCTATGCTTGGAAAAAGAAACTTGCAAATCCGTCAAATAGAACAAAAGAATTCATTAGCCATATTACGTTATTTAAGCAGTATCACTTGATGTACCCTTCCCACGGTTATCGATGGCTAAATGCCAAGATCCGATTGGATACAGGTGTAGTAATGTCTGATACTCACGCTCATAAGTGTTGTAAATCGGCGGGAATTAGAAGCAAGGCAAAGCGTTGTCGATATCGTAAGCCGGGAGATCCATTCAGAGTCTTTCCAAATCTCCTTTTATCCGGTTTACAAATCGACGGACCTTTACAATGTATTGTCAGTGATATGACGGCTTTTTATGTCAAAGGTATATACTATGAACTTACCCTATATATGGATCTATGGAACAACGAAATCGTGAGTCATTCCCTGTCTGCAAAAAGAGGTGATCGTATGACATATATAAGCGGTTTAAAAGATTTGATCAAGCTCAAAGAGCAGCATCCGGAATACGAAATGATACTTCATTCCGATCAAGGGTCTGTATATTCTTCAAAAGCATTTAATGATCTTCTTCCGGCATACGGAATCACTCATTCTATGTCAAGAGCAGGAACTCCGACAGACAATGCTGCAATGGAAGCTATTAACGGTTGGCTAAAAGCGGAAATGTTTATGGATATGCACATAACCGGAGAAAGACCCGTTAAGCAGGAAATCGATGATTATATTGTATTTTTCAATGAACAGCGTCCGGCTTACTCTTTGGGTTATCTTACTCCAAAACAATATCGTGATTCCTATGAGTCTGCTAAAGCAACTTAAACTCTGTAAATTAAGTCAAGAAAGACGATGAACTAAATACTGAAAATTGCAGCCGTTTTATGAGCTGTTCTTAGATTCCGAACCTGAGGCATTACATAGCCACCGCCGTAAGGCGGCTTGCCCTTGACGGGTTCTGAAAGAAATGCTACAATGGCTGTTTCGATGGTGAAATTTATGAGCTGTTCTTGAGTTCTTCACCATCGGCAACGACTTCATAGCATTTCTTTCGGGTTCCGTCAAGGGTGGCGGACGTCATTCGATAAACTTTGCAGATAAGTATTATATACTTGAAAATGTGAATAATTTTTTTGTTTTCGTGTCCAAAATTTGTTGACAAGTGCAAACTCGTGTAAAATGAAAGTAACAAAAACAAATTTTTTCACGGAGGAAATAAGTATGAAGCCTTATAATCATTTTACACTAGAAGAGAGAGAAAGTCTATCAGAATCTTTAAAAGAAGGTAAAAGTATTCGCCAAATAGCACGTGAACTTGGAAGAAGTCCATCCTCTGTAAGCAGGGAAATCAAGCGTAATCACAGCAAAAAACGTAATAGATACAATCCTTGGCATGCTACTATAGAGTATATTTGCAGACGTAAAAAATGCAAAAGGCACTATAAAATTATCGCAAATCAAGAACTGATGAATTTTATAATTGAATGCCTTAATAAATTTTGGTCGCCCGAAGTAATAGCTTATAAATGCAAAGAAAAAGGTTTTGAAGTATCGTTTGCTACGATATACAGGGCTATTAAGTTAAAACTTTTACCAAAAATAACAGCAAAAAAGCATTTAAGGAGAAAAGGCAAGCAAAAAGTAAACCGAAAACTTAACACAAACACCATAAAGCCTACACACACAATACATGACCGTCCGGAAATAGTCGAAACAAAAAGTCGTTTGGGTGATTTTGAAGGAGATACGGTATACGGAGCTGTCGGCAAAGGCTGTATAGTTACCTTGGTAGATAGGAAAAGCAAATTATTAGTTGCTGCATTGGCACACTCGCGTGAGCGTTCAACCATACGAAAGGCTTTCAGTACCGCATTTAAATATATGCAAATTGATATTCCGATAAAAACAATAACATTAGATATGGGATCTGAATTTGCCGATTTTAAGCGAATTGAAGAAGATTTGGATGCCACGATTTATTTCGCGGATCCTCATTCTCCATGGCAACGCGGATTGAACGAAAATACGAATGATATTCTTCGCTTTTTCTTTCCTAAAGGAACCAACTTCCATGAAGTTACAGAAGAGGAACTTCAAGCGGTTGTTTCCTTAATTAATAACAGGCCAAGAAAATGTTTGGGTTATCTTTCTCCTTTGGAATTTATTTCTGCAAAGTGTTGCACTTGACTTGACAATCTGCCGTATCCTTGCTCCGAATATGAGACATATTCATACTGCGAACTTCTTTACTATGAT
>CAMPBP010000249.1 GCA_946639085.1 uncultured Lachnospiraceae bacterium | reverse complement strand
TCGAAGTTTGAAGGGAATGCACATCTTCCTTCGTATCCGAAGAAGTGATGCTGTGAACCGAACTTACCCTTGTATGTTCCTGCTGCTTTTCTCTTTGCAAGCTCGTTCTTAACCATTTCGGAGAAGAGCTTCTCGGACTCGATAAGAGATACCTGTACGTTTCCGTGAGGATCTCTTTCAAGGAAGAGCTGCTGCTGTACGAACTGAGGAAGGATATCGAATACAGCGAATGACTCAGCTGAAAGACCCTTCTTGATGTAGTTGTATTTTGCATCCCAGTCGGGAAGTGCGTTGAACTCTTCTGTCTTGCTTCCTGCAAGAAGTTCGTTGATCTCTGCAATAAGCTTTGAGAACTCGGGAACGAACTCTACGATACCTTCGGGAATGATTGCAACACCGAAGTTCTCGCCGTTGTTTCCTCTCTTCTCAACTGAATCTGCGATGTAGTTTGTGATAGCTGCAAGTGACATCTTCTTAGCCGCAACTTCTTCACCGATAAGGCAGATGTTGGGCTGTGTCTCAAGAGCACACTCAAGCGCAACGTGAGAAGCGGAACGACCCATAACCTTGATGAAGTGCCAGTACTTCTTAGCTGAGTTTGCATCTCTTTCGATGTTACCGATAAGTTCCGAATATGTCTTTGTAGCCGTATCGAAACCGAAAGAAGCTTCGATATCTTCGTTCTTTAAGTCACCGTCGATAGTCTTGGGGCAACCGATAACCTGTACGCCTGTGTTGTGTGCAGCCATGTACTCTGCAAGAACAGCTGCGTTTGTGTTGGAGTCGTCACCGCCGATGATAACGATAGCGGTAAGACCGTGCTTCTTGGCTACTTCGGTAACGATCTTGAACTGCTCTTCGGTCTCAAGTTTTGTACGTCCCGAACCGATGATATCGAAACCGCCGGTGTTTCTGTAAGCGTTGATGTAAGCATCGTCAAACTCGACGAAGTCGTCATCGATAAGTCCCGAAGGGCCACCCTTGAAGCCGAGTAATACGTTGTTCTTGTCGGTAGCCTTGATAGCATCGTAAAGACCGCAGATAACGTTGTGTCCGCCGGGAGCCTGTCCACCCGAAAGGATAACGCCTACAACCTGCTTTTTAGCTGCGGATGTGTTGCTGCCCTTAACGAATGTGATCTCGTTCTTTCCGTATGTGTTGGGGAAGAGTGCTTTGATCTTGTCCTGATCTGCAACGCTCTGTGTGGGAGCGCCTACATTTACGGTGATCTCAGAGATACCGCCGCGAAGCATTGCGGGAAGCTTGGGGCTGTACTCATATCTTGCCTTCTGAAGTGGTGAAAGATTCATAGTGATTCTCCTTTGTATATTAATATCTCAATTTTTTCCATTAAGGATTATAGCACGAGTTGTCAATCTGTTCCACAAAATATCTGTCCTCGTGATCATCTTATATAATAAACGTCCAGATCGACGTCTCCGCCTATGCCGTCTATGCGGCCCGAGCTTGAGTGCTGCCACATAAAATAGTCGCCTTCATAGGTGCACGACGAATAGTATTGGGCAAGCCACACCGGGTCTTTTCGAGGCTTTGTCCAGATGTTCAGCATCGCGTTCTTGCTGCCGTACAGGCACGAAGAATAACCGTACTTGGCAACTTCTTCGCCGAAATAATCCAAAAGATCGTTAAGGTCGTGAAGATTCATGCCGTACTCTTCGAAATGCTTGTAATCTTCCCAGTCGTAAGCGATGGGGAAATCCAGCGGTTCGTTTCCCAGCACACCCATGATGTACTTGACCGTCGCCGCCACCTCTTTGGCGTTGCTGTCTTCGGTGTACGTATATATACCGATCTTAAGCCCTGCGGCTTTGGCTCTTGCAAAATTCTGTACAAAGCATTTGTCCGTAAAGAACTCTCCGCCCGAAAATCCGCCTATCCTCATATAGACAAATTCACATCCTGCGGCCTTTACGCTCTCAAAATCGATGTCACCCTGGTATCTCGAGACATCTATGCCTACCAGCGTGTTTTCGTTTTTGTAGTTGGCAACGAAATCCGAAAACTGCTCTTTTTCCGTTGTGCTTCCGCCTCCGCCCGACGAGATTTCCGTAACGACGCGCACTTCCATATCTTTGGAAGTCGTTTTTCCCGCATCGTCCGTCAGCGTCAGCTTTAAAGGATACGTTCCTTCCTGAGAAGTATCCACCGAGCCCTGTATCGTAAGATCGACGTTTCTGTCACAATCGTCACCGTAGCCTATATACTTGTGAACATCAAACGCATCTCCCACTTTTATCGTCGGTGTCCCTCTGTAATACAAAAACTGCGGTGCCTTTTGATCTTCCTCCGCCGCCTTCCTTGCTTCTTCTCTTGCAAGTTCCTCTTCCTGAGCCTTCTTCGCGGCCTCCTCGGCGAGCCTTCTTTCTTCCTCCGCCTTTGCCTCTTCAAGTGCTTTTCTGGCCGCTTCTTCCGCAAGTCTTCGCTCCTCTTCGGCCTTTGCCTTCGCAAGAGCGATCTCTTCCAATTCTTTTACCGCGGCTTTCATATCGGTCCTGCCGCTTTCGGCAAGTATCATTGCAGTTTGGGAAAAAGAACGCGATGCGCCAAGCTCTTCTTTTTCGCGTTCCCTTGATAGATTAAGACACACCAGGCCGGCGCCGGCACTTGCAAGCGCCAGCACTCCCACCGTAGCGATTATGACTTTAGAACTTTTCTTCATACAAACTCCGTTATTATCGGTATTCCAAACTCAGTTTACGCGTGTTGCCACCATTATATACTATCGCGGAGATTTGGGGAATATATATGAAAAAACGACGCCTCAGGGGGGCGCCGCTTTTTCTAAGGACTTTATTATGAATTCTTTTTCTTTGCTCTCTTTCCGAGAACCACGCTTTGCAACAGTATAAAGAAACAAAGCATGCCGCCGGTGGTGATACTCTGCCACCAGGGATCGT
>CAMPBP010000248.1 GCA_946639085.1 uncultured Lachnospiraceae bacterium | reverse complement strand
GAACTTTTCGGAATACTTCTCAAGCTTGGCAACCGCTGCTTCGAACTCTTCCATCTTTGTATTGCTCATTGCAAGGAATCCGTCGAAATACATCTGCTGAAGATCGTGATCCTGAGAAATGATTCCCGCTATAAATCCTAAAAATTCATTGCTGCTATCAATAAAAAAATCGGATACATCAATAAGTCGTACTTTGTTGTTTAACTCGTACATGTGCTTCGTGCTTCTGTCCAAATAAGCGATGTTACCCGATACATTCTTAATTTCCGTATTCACTTTGTCAAGCAGGTATTTTGTCTTTCCTTTACCCTTTTCACCTACAATCAACTGAACCATTGGTAACCCTCCTCGGTAGAAAATATCATGTAATCATTATATGTCATGAGCGTATAAAAAACAACCGAATAATGTAATTGTTTATCGCAATTTAATATAATTTTCAGTTGCTTTTTGTGCAAAGAGCAAGCATATTTGCCATTTCGTTGTAAAGGTCATCCGTCGAAGATGAACCAAGTATTATGGCTATGTAAGGATTGGACTGCGTATCCCGGGCCAAAAGCATCAGACAGTGGCCGGCTTCGTCTGTTGTCCCGGTTTTTCCGCCCACAACCGTTATGTCACCGGGAGCCTGATAAAGTCCCCTGAAAAAACCGTTGGTGCTTTTTGCGGACACTTCTTTGTCATTTCCGCTTCTTGTATGTATGACCGTTGAATAGTCGTTGCTTTGAATTATCTCAACTATCAAAGGATCTTTTATGGCTTCATTGAAGATCAGATAAAGATCATAGGCCGTTGTATAATGCCCCGGATCGGGAAGCCCGCTGGGGTTAACAAAATTGGAGCCTGTACAACCGAGACTTTTTGCTTCGGAAGTCATCAATTTGGCAAACTCTTCCACCGAACCTGAAACAGCTTCGGCTATTGCAATCGCCACATCATTGTATGAAGAAAGAAGGCATAAATGTAAAGCCTGATTAAGAGTCATTGTATCGCCTTCTTTAAGGCCGAGAAGTACCGCTCCGGGTACGGTTACGTTTTCAACCGATGAAGAACATGTTATCACCGTTTCGGGAGTAAGATACTTTAATGCAACGTATGCCGTAAGTACTTTTGTGGTACTGGCGGGATATCTTGTTTCGAATGCATTTTGTGAATATATGACATTGTTTGATCCCGCGTCGATCAAAACAGCGGAATTGCTTGAAATTGTCGAATAATCCGGTACTGACACATTGTCGGTGTAAACGCAAAGATCTGATGCGAAAGATTCATATCTGTCGTCTGCTCCGGAATGGGAAATGATAGGCGATCTTTCACGATTTAAACGAACGGTTTCCGAATAATCAGAAAAAGGCATCCAAATATCGTCGGTTTTACAACCCGACAACATAGATGCCATAACGAGTGCTATTATTAATGTGATACCCCTATTTGTACATTTCACGCCATTCCAAATCTCCGCGATCCAAGGATTTGATAAGAAGCTCCGCCGACGCAAGGTTGGTGGCAAGCGGTATGTTGTGCATATCGCAAAGCCTCATAAGATTGCTTACGTCAGGCTCATGATTTTTTTGTGTTAAAGGATCTCTCAAAAAAATAACGAGATCGATCTGGTTGTGCTCTATCTGGGCGCCTATTTGCTGTTCGCCACCCAAATGTCCGGCAAGATATTTATGAACGGTCAGATTGGTAACCTCTTCTATCAATCTTCCCGTTGTTCCCGTGGCATAAAGATCATTTTTACTAAGTATCCCCCTATAAGCAATGCAGAAATTCTGCATAAGCTTTTTCTTTGCATCATGTGCGATCAATGCAATATTCAATTAAAACACCTCTCTCTTCTCGCGTCCGGTTTGTCCGGAGCGAAATCTTACGTTTAATACAAAACCCATACCGATATACATACTTATAAGCGATGTCATACCGTAACTGATAAAGGGTAATGTAAGACCCGTATTGGGCAGCAGAAACGTTGCAACTCCCACATTGAAAAACGTTTGTATACCTATCAGCGTACCCATAGCACAGGCGATAACTCTTCCGCCTGCGTCTTTTGCTCTTCTGCCAATCATAAAGCATTCGATCACTATCAGAAAGAGTAAAACTATTACCGTCAATGTACCCACAAAACCTAGTTCTTCACCTATAACGGCGAAAATAAAATCGGTATCCGGCATAATAATGAAATTACCGTTTTTTAAAGAACTGATAACGTCATTTTTGTAACCTTTTCCCCAAAGCTGACCGGAGCCGATGGCTATTACGGAATTGGTTTGCTGGTAAGCATCATCAACGTATTTTTCGGGATAGATAAATGACAATATTCGCTTTCTTTGATAGTCGTCTATCAGTTGCTGGCCTTCTTTGAGTATGATGCTCAAAAATGCTATTACAGCGGGAACTGCAACGGCAAAAGCAGCCAAAATATATTTCCAACTGATTCCGCCCACAAACAACATTACCGAGATTAAAATGAACAATACGATTGTAGTTGAAAGATCGGGCTGATCGAGGATCAAATAAAGCGGCACAGCCGCAAGAAAAGCGAAACAGAACAAAAACTTTAAGTTATTTATCCTGTCCCTATATTTCATAATAAACTGTGCGAAAAAAATAATCAATAATATTTTGGCTGTCTCGGAGGGCTGGAAACGTATACCGAAAACCTCAAACCAACGCTGCGCATTGTTTACGGAATGACCTGCTATTCTAACGGCAACAAGCAGTCCCAGGTTGATGAAATACCAAAGCCAGTAGAATCTTAAAAAGATCGTGTAATCAAAGAGCGATATTACGACCATAAGAAAGAAACCCATAACGGAACTGGCCAAAAACTTGCCCTGATTTGAGTTGTTTGCGCTTCCTACGGTCATAACACCGATTATATTTACGCATATGATCAAAAGTATTAACTTAAAATC
>CAMPBP010000247.1 GCA_946639085.1 uncultured Lachnospiraceae bacterium | reverse complement strand
TTCTTTAAAGAAGGAGCTGTAAGCGTAGAACACAAATCCGGTTGCTTTGCTTTGTTTTCTTGCGGTTGTTACCTGTCTTGAGATGATGTCGTCGTGACGTAACCACTCGGAAGTATTGTTGTTATCAAAGGTATCCGTTCCCGCAAGGTACATGGGAAGTCCTATGTAGAGTGCCACGTCGTCGTTTCTTTCAATTTTGTTCCAACGGGTCAGGTTTGCTTTGTAGGCCCAGGGAGCGGATTTCTTGTCTTTTGTCTTTATCTCAAATCCCCAGAAGAGCTGCGGAATGATGTAATCCACATATCCTTCCTCACTCATCCATTTTTCCACATCGGTGAAATACTGCCTGTCGCTGTAGAGATTGTCCAGATTGCCGGCGGGACTTATTCCGAACTCTATATTCTCATCGTATTCTTTAACTATCGAATAAAGCTCTCTAACCAGGATGTTCACGTTTTCGCGACGGTATTCGGTCGCGCTTAACTCGGAGCCGGAAGATAAGTAATCGGGATAGTCAAAGCTCAGCGACTTGTCGCCGTCGTTAAGTGTCGGATAAAAGTAATCGTCAAGATGTATGCCGTCCACACTGTAGTGCTCAAGTATCTCTCTTACGCCGTCCTCTATGAGCTTTCTCGTTTCTTCTTTGGCGGGATTGTAATAGTATTGTCCGTCGTGAAGAAGGACCAGTCTGTCATTTCCCCGTTCACCGCTGAAGTACCATATCCTTGCGGGGTTGTCGGCACAAACCTCTTCCCACGTACAGTCTTTGTGAGTGACTCTGTAAGGATTGATCCACGCGTGTATCCGTATGCCGTGCTCATGAGCGGCATCGACCATACATTTAAAAGGATCGAATCCGGGATCTTCGCCCTGGGTTCCCGTCAGATATTTGGACCACGGAAAGATATCCGAAGGGTACATCGCATCGGAATCGGCTCTGGCATGAACGTATATCGTATTCATGTGAAGTTCTGTAAGATTGTTCATTACCTCATCAGCGTATGCCTTAAACTCGGCCTCGGTTTTGGGAGCGTCTTCCCATTCGTGATACGAGAACCATACGCCTCTTACTTCTTCGGGCACCTCTATGGGCTCGTAAGCATCCTTTTTCGCAGGAAGCTTTGTGGGCTCTCCCGGATACTTGTTTTCTTTAACGACTTCCTTTTTCTCCGGCTCAGTCGTTTCTTTTACGGAAGCGGGAGTTTTTTCTTCGGGCACAGGTTCCGGATCGGGCTCGGGAGCTTTCTCTTCCGCCACAGAAGGTTCGGGTTCAGTCGAAACCGAAGTCTCCGTCGAGACAGTTGACATTTGTGTCGTCTTCGATTTTTCCAAAGTATCCCTTTGGTGCATCTTTGTAAGAAGAAAAATTATCGCCAAAATGAGTGCCAGAATAAAGGCTATGAGCATTCGATTTTGCTTATCGTATTTGTTGTTCAAAGTAAAACATCCTTTACAGATTTATTGATATTACGGGCTTTCCTGCCGTGTTATCATCGGTTAATGAGTCACGTCTTATAATAGTGTGACATCAGTTAGGCGACAAGGCAACCGATTTTTATTTTTTTCACAAAAATTTAAAAACAGTATTGACCTTCCACTTGGTGTAAGGACTATTTTATGGATATGTCCGGGAGAAAACCGGGAAAAATTTGGAGGATGAAATGAGTATTCTTAGTATCAAAAATTACACAAAGGTGTACGGAAAAGATAAGAAGGCCTGCGATGACGTAAGCCTTGAAGTGGAAGCCGGAGACATTTTCGGTTTCATAGGTCATAACGGAGCCGGCAAAAGTACCACGATCCGTGCGGTGGTAGGTGTGCTGGATTATGAAGAAGGAACCATCGCCATCGGCGGCCATGACGTCAAAAAAGAGCCCCTTGCCTGCAAAAAGGTAACGGCCTACATTCCCGATAACCCGGATCTGTATGAAAACCTGACAGGTATCCAGTATCTTAACTTTATATCAGATGCTTTCGGACTTTCCGAGAGCGAGAGAAAATCACGTATCATGGAATACGCCGCACGTTTCGAAATTTCGGATGCCCTTAACGATCTGATTTCTTCTTATTCACACGGTATGAAGCAAAAAGTCGCAATCATCTCGGCACTCATCCATAAGCCGCTTCTCCTTGTGCTCGACGAGCCTTTCGTTGGACTCGATCCCAAGGCCTCGTTCACATTAAAAGAGATCATGAGAGAGATGTGTGCCGAAGGTTCGGCTGTTTTCTTTTCAACCCATGTCCTTGATGTGGCGGAGAAACTTTGCAACAAGATTGCCATCATCAAAAAGGGCCGCATAATCGCAAACGGAAAGATTGAAGATCTCATCGGCGAGCATTCCCTTGAAGAAGTATTCCTGGAGGCTGTAAAAGATGACTGATAAAAAATTTTTACTGCTTTCTACGATGCTTAAGTCGAGAAGCCTCTTTAACATCATCAGGCACTCCGGCGACAAAAAGGCAAAAAACAGAGCTGTCGGAAACCTCATCGGAATGGCCTTTTTGGATCTTATCATCGTGATAATGGCAGGCGGCATCGCATATCTCTATGCATTTCTTGGTTTTCCCGAAGCCGTACCTAACATGGCTGCGACCGTAATGGCACTTTTCGCCCTGGTGTTTACGTTTCTTAAAACCAACGCATACCTTTTCGGATTTAAGGAATACGACATGGTGATGGCACTTCCTTTTAAAGTGAGCACCGTTGTCACCAACAGATTCTTACTTATGTATTTAAAGGACTTTCCCTTCAACATGATGATCTCGGTGTCGGCCCTTGTGGGATACGCCATTGTGGTAAAACCCGCCCTTTGGGTATATCCCGCATGGATAGTGTTTTCGCTTTTCGTAGTCATCATCCCCATGGTCATTGCTGCTTTGCTTGGCGCACTTTTACTTCGGGTAACGACTTCTTTTAAACACAAG
>CAMPBP010000246.1 GCA_946639085.1 uncultured Lachnospiraceae bacterium | reverse complement strand
AAGAGTTCAAGGTTCGTCAGGGTGGTTCATGGGATGTTAACTACGGCGCAGACGGGACGATCATCGGACCCAACGTAGTAGTTGAAGAAGACGGATATTACTTCATTAAGTTATCGGTTAACGATGACGGTTCCGAAGGTATCATCACTCTTGAAAAGAACAGCTACGCAAGCGGCTGGACAGTTATCGGTACCGTATCGGGCACCAACTGGGATACAGATTTTGAAATGGCAATTCAGGATGACGGAACAACCTTCAAGTCTGTTGACAAGTTCGATATGACCGCAGGTACTGAGTTCAAGGTTCGTCAGGGTCACAACTGGGACGTAAGCTACGGCAACGGAACAGAAAACTATGTGGTTGACGCAGACGGTTCATATACTGTAGTATTTGATTCAACAACAGGTACTGTTACGCTCGAATAATTACGGGTGATTTTTATCGGGTTGGGACCGTTGTGGTTCCAACCCGTATTTTCGCTTAAGAGATGATCTCTACGGGATTTTTTAAGCGAAACTGTTTCACAGGGTGAAATAATACGGTTTGGGAGGGTTACAAATGAAAAGCGGCTTCTTTAATTCTTTAAAGAACGAACTTAAGGACCTTGGAACGTCCTTTATCCGTGGCAATTGGAAGACCAAACTTTCCTTTGTTGTTATGGGTGCCGGCAATCTGTTATATAAACAGATTGTGCGCGGACTTACATTCCTCGGATTTGAGGTTCTTTTCTTTATCTATCTGTTTAACGGACTCGGCGGTGAGAGCGGCATGTACTGGATATCCATGCTGCCGTCACTTGGTAAGACCGGACCCGGCGAAGTATACGATGCTTTCTACGATCAATACGTATACGCTTACAACGACAATTCATTCCAGATACTTTTATACGGAGTTTTGACGATCTTTTTGATCATCGCTTTTATAGGAGCATGGCGCTTAAACATTAAGCAGGCCTACGGAAATCAGCTTCTTAGCGAGCACGGCAAAAAGATCAATAAATTTAAAGATGACGCCAAATCTTTGGTAGACGAAAGCTTCTACAAGACGCTTCTTGCACTTCCTTTGACAGGTATCATCGTATTCATGGTGCTGCCCATAGCTTTCATGTTCCTTGTTGCGTTTACCAACTACGACGGAACTCACGACGGATATGTTACGAATCTGTTCCACTGGGTCGGCTTCCAAAACATAAAAGCACTGTTTTCTTTCGGCGGAAATACCTCGTACGGAAAAGTCTTTATAGGAATACTCGGGTGGACGGTCATCTGGGCATTCTTCGCAACGTTCTCAAACTACATTCTGGGAATCCTCGTTGCTATAATGATCAACAGAAAATCAATCAAATTCAAGAAGATGTGGCGTACAATCTTCGTACTTACCATAGCGATCCCTCAGTTCATCTCACTTTTGTATGTTTCAAAAATGTTTGATAAATCGGGACTGGTGAACGGACTGTTGTTGAAACTGGGCTGGATATCCACTGCTTACGATTTCTGGGGACATCCTTTCTCGGCAAGATTATTGGTAATACTGATCAACATCTGGATAGGTATTCCTTACCTTATGCTGATCGCAACGGGTATACTTCTCAACATTCCCGAAGACCTTTATGAAGCTGCCAAGATCGACGGAGCCAATCCCATTCAGCAGTTCAGACACATCACAATGCCGTACATGCTCTTTGTTACCGGCCCTTATCTCCTTACGAGCTTTACCGGAAACATGAGTAACTTTAACGTTATCTACCTTCTTTCGGGAGGCGGTCCCACCAATTCGGCGGCAAGTTCCGCGGCCGGAAGCGTAGGTTATACAGACCTTTTGGTAACGTGGCTGTTTAAGATGACAACGGGCGCCGAATCGCAGTATTATATGGCTTCCGTTATCGGTATCGTTATCTTTGTTGTGGTATCGACAGTTACACTTATCGTTTACAACTTGTTACCGTCTATCAAGAATGAGGAGGACATGCGATGAGTAATACAACGAAAAATTCCGGACTCGGAATGACGGCCAAAAGAAAACTCGCCGATGCGGTGATATATATCGTTCTTATCCTTATGAGCATCATCTGGCTTACGCCTTTTGTATGCATAGTACTTCAGTCATTCAGAGTTGAGAGCACATGGCAGGTCGGATATGTTGTTCCCAAAGTCTGGGGGCTTGATAATTACAAAAACATTTTAAATACCGATTTTGTTAAATGGTATTCGAACACCTTCATAATGGCAGTGGTCGTATCGGTACTTCAGACGATCATAGTTTTATGTATGAGTTATACGCTTTCGAGATTCCGTTTTAAACTTCGTAAGCCTTTGATGAAGTTCATGCTCGTTTTGGGTCTTTTCCCCGGCATGCTCACAATGATCATCCTTTACAGAGTTTTAAAGGACTTGGGTCTTACGATGGAAAATGCCGTACCCGGTTTGATACTCGTTTACGTTGCATCTTCCGGTATGGGATATTACATCTCAAAGGGCTTTTTCGATACCATCCCGATCTCGCTCGACGAGGCGGCAAGAGTAGACGGTGCGAACCGTTTGCAGGTTCTCGTTACGATGATTGCACCGCTGTCAAAGTCGATAATCATTTACACGTTGCTTAACGGATTTATGGGTCCCTGGGCAGATTTCATATTCGCAAAGTACATTTCCTTTAACACTTCTGCGGGAATGAACGTAGCCGTCGGACTCAATTCATGGCTCTCTAAAGACATGATCGCCACCAGATATACGATGTTCTGTGCGGGCGGTGTCCTGGTAGCCATTCCCGTAACGGTACTGTTCATGATGTTCCAGAAACACTACGTTGCCGGTGTTACCAACGGATCGGTTAAGGGTTAAATAATGATCGGCCGGCGCCTGAAACGTCGGCCGTTTTTGATTTGTAAGATAATCGGGTAAGAAGAAAAGAGATCTCAAAATTGACAAAAGATGTAGCAGAGAAAGAATATTCT
>CAMPBP010000245.1 GCA_946639085.1 uncultured Lachnospiraceae bacterium | reverse complement strand
GGTTGAGCTTGATGTAAGTACAAGACTTGAAAGAGTTGACATCGAAGCGGAAAGAACCAATACCACAACAACACCGATAAGGATATCGGGAAGTTTTGAAAGCATGTTGGGGATTACCGCATCGTATGCAATCTTTCCGTTAACGGTTATCTCGTTTACATCATTAAGTCTTGCAAAACCACCGAGGAAGTAGCATCCGCCGGCGATGATGATCGCAAAGAATGTGGAAATGATGGTACCGGTCTTGATAGCCTTCTCATCTTTGATGGCATAGAACTTCTGAACCATCTGAGGAAGTCCCCATGTACCCAGTGATGTAAGGATAACAACACCGAGAAGGTTTACGGGATCGGGGCCGAAGAAGGAAACGAATGCACCCTGAAGCCCCTGTGTAACCGGAACATCGCTCTCCATCTGTGAAAGAGTCGTATAAGCAGCCATGAATCCGCCGTTTGAATTAAGAACCGAAACGATAACGGCAATGATTCCCACAAGCATTATGATTCCCTGAATGAAATCGTTGATCGCGGTAGCCATGTAACCGCCGAGTATAACGTAAAGACCTGTAAGAAGTGCCATTACGATAACACAAACGGTGTAAGGAATGTTGAACGCCATTCCGAAAAGTCTTGAAAGACCGTTATATACCGAAGCGGTATAAGGAATAAGGAAAATAAACGAGATGAGTGCCGCAACGATCCTTATCGACTTTGAGTGATATCTTCTTCCGAAGAAATCAGGCATCGTAGCTGTATCGAGATGCTTACTCATAACTCTCGTACGTCTTCCGAGAACGACCCATGCAAGTAACGATCCGATGATGGCATTTCCCAATCCGATCCATGTTGTGGAAAGACCGTATTTATATCCGAACTGTCCGGCATAACCTACGAACACAACGGCACTGAAGTAAGATGTACCGTATGCAAAAGCCGTAAGCCAGGGACCTACGCTTCTTCCGCCGAGTACGAATCCGTTAACATCGGTGGAAGCTTTTCTCGCATAAAGGCCTACGCAGACCATTACGCTAAAAAATAACACAAGTAATATAATTTTGATCAGCATTTTCTTTCTCCTTACTTTCGCGCTTAAACGCGCTTATGCGTAAACGCTTTAAAGTTTTAAAGCGTCAAAAGCATTATAAAACTCCCGAAGACGGTTTGTCAACAGGAGTTTTACAATGTTTGAGTGAGAGAACACTCTTCGCATATATTGGGGGAAAAAAGCTTTTATTCGTATCTTAAGGCTTCTATCGGGTCCATCTTTGCGGCTTTGTTTGCCGGATAATATCCGAAGAACACGCCTATGCCCATCGAGAATAGAAGCGAGCCTATTATGCTTGAAACCGAAGGAGTTGCAACTCCCTTCATTATCTTGACTATCAAAGCACCAAGTCCGATTCCTCCGAGGACACCTATCAGACCGCCGATAAGACAAATGACTACGGCTTCCACGATGAACTGGGTTCTTATCGAGGAATTGGGCGCACCCAAAGCCTTTCTCGTTCCGATCTCCCTCGTACGCTCGGTTATGGATACGAGCATGATGTTCATAACGCCGATACCGCCTACCAAAAGCGCGATGCCTGCGATGACCGAAATGCCCATCGTGAGCTTGTTCATAAGGGAATTCATTTCATCCGCAAGGGATGCAAGGCTGTATGCATCCACCATGATGGTGCGGTTGTTTCTGTAATAAGCGGAAAAGAAACTCTTTGCTTCATCAACAAATTTGTTGGCATCCACTCCCGAATTGATCACCACCGAAAAAGATGCGTAAGTCTCCGTGTGAGTAATGCTCTGGGCAGCTTTAAGCGGGATATAAACATCCGTAGCCTGATTGCCCATTCCCATAAGTGCCGTCAACGCGCCTGCACTTTCATCGGTCTTATATACACCGATCACGGTAAATGTGTAATCCTTTCCTTCACCGTCAACCACCAGCGTTTCACCGATAACATCTTCCGGGGAATCGTAAAGCTTGTTTGCATATTTCTCCGAAACCAGCGCAAGCATCTTTCCCTCTATCATTTCGTCAGCGTTGAATATTCTGCCTGCGGAAGTCTTGATGTTTTTTTCGACAAAATAACCCGCACTTATACCGATAACATTAACTGCCGCGCTGTTTTTTCCTACCGTTGAGGTGCCCGAAGAA
The DNA here is from genome assembly GCA_946639085.1 of uncultured Lachnospiraceae bacterium. GTDB lineage: Bacteria > Bacillota > Clostridia > Lachnospirales > Lachnospiraceae > UBA1258. Next base: position 827 of record CAMPBP010000245.1, on the reverse strand, counting down.
ACTACCGTCTGATTCGCCGAAATGGCGTAAACTTCATCGGGATATGCTGCCTTAAACTCTCTTATCATCTCGTCGGTGATAAGATCTTCATCCATAACTTTGCTGCCCACACCGGCATTGTTAGTAGACTTGAAGATATAGCCTTCTTCGGTGGTTTCGTCCTTTTCTTCTTTTAAAGTCAGATAAACCGTTATGTTATTTGCACCGATGGAAGTCATCGAATCGGAAAGAGATGAGGCAAGCGAATTACCTACCGTCACTATCGCGATAACCGAGGAAATACCTATGATGATACCAAGCATTGTAAGCAACGAACGCATCTTGTTTGCTTTAAGACTTGAAAACGCAAGTCGTATGTTTTCCAAAAAAAGCATCATTACGCTTCCACCGCCTTTCCGCTGCCTTTTCTTTCTCCCGTGATCTTGCCGTCTTTAATGGAAATGATCCTGTCTGTCTCTTCGGCAAGTTCGGGGGAGTGAGTGATGAGTATCACCGTCTTGTGCTGTTCTTTGTTTAGTTTATGGAAGATGTCCATTACCATTCGACCGGTCTTGGAATCCAGCGCTCCTGTAGGCTCGTCTGCCAGTATGATGGAAGGATCGTTGCTCATGGCTCTTGCAATGGCAACTCTTTGCTTCTGACCACCCGAAAGTTCTTCGGGCAGATGCTTCATACGCTCTCCCATTCCGACTTCTTCCAAAAGCAGTTTTGCTCTCTCAACACGCTGTTTTGCGGGAATACCTGCGTAAAGCATGGGCATCTCCACATTTTTCAGCGCATTTGTCTTTGAGATAAGATTGTAGGTCTGAAAAACAAACCCTATCTTT
>CAMPBP010000244.1 GCA_946639085.1 uncultured Lachnospiraceae bacterium | reverse complement strand
TTGAAGAAGAAAGCGGAAGAAGAGGATGAACTCTTTGACGATGAGCTGGAATTCAAAGCCGAAGACGATATCGTGATAAAAGAGATCTCAAGCGGAGAGAAACCTGCAGATGAAGTATAGAGAAGCCTACGATGAAGGAAGCCTTTTGCTTAAAGCCTCTGAAATCGACAACTTCTCAAATGACGCAAGGCTTCTTTTGGAATATGTGTGCAAGACGGACAGAAACACCTTGTACGCCGAAACGGATAAAGAAATAACCGATGATGAAAAGGCACAGTACTTTGACCTTGTAAAAAAGCGCGCCAAGCATGTGCCTCTTCAGCATCTTACAGGTATCCAGGGCTTTATGGGCCTGGATTTTTGCGTAAATAAAGACGTGCTTATTCCACGCCCCGATACGGAGATACTTGTCGAAGAAGTGCTGAGCGCCCTTCATGACAAGATGAGCATTTTGGACATGTGTACCGGCTCGGGATGCATACTTTTAAGCTTGCTTCACTATTCAAACGACTGTATCGGCGTAGGCGTCGATATAAGCGAAAAGGCGCTTGAAGTGGCAAAAGAAAACGCTTCAAGACTCGGGATAGATGCCAAATTTGTTAAGTCTGATCTTTTCGAAAATGTGGAAGGCACATTTGATGTGATCGTTTCCAATCCTCCTTACATAAGGACCTGCGAGATAGAAACCCTCATGCCCGAAGTAAGAGATCATGACCCCTTTATAGCACTTAACGGCAAAGAGGACGGGGTTTCTTTTTACCGTAATATCATAAAAGACGCGGGCGAACACTTAAAGCAGGGCGGCCTCATAGCCTTCGAGATCGGCGAAGATCAGGGCGCGGAGGTGAGTAAAATGCTTAAGGACGCCGGATACGTCTACGTTGAAGTAAAGAAGGATTTGTGCGGGCTTGACCGCGTTGTTACAGGAAGGAAAAAGATAGATGTTCGATAAACTGGAGGATCTTTTAAGAAGATACGACGAAATAATGAACGAGCTTGCCGAGCCCGGCGTGACGGACAACCAGAATCGTTTTCGCTCTCTGATGAAAGAGCAAAGCGACCTTACTCCCATTGTCGAGGCTTACAAGAAGTATAAAAAGGCTAAGCAGGACATAGAAGATTCACTTGCAATGCTGGATGAAGAAACCGATAACGACATGAAGGAGATGCTCAAAGAGGAGCTTGCCACCGCAAAGGATTCGGTTGAGAAGCTGGAGCAGGAACTTAAGGTTTTGCTTCTTCCCAAGGACCCCAACGACGACAAGAACGTTATCGTCGAGGTACGTGCCGGTGCGGGCGGAGACGAGGCTGCACTGTTTGCGGCAGAGATTTACCGTATGTATGTACACTACGCCGAGAAGCAGCACTGGAAGGTCGAGACCCTGAACGTGGATGAGATCGGTATCGGCGGCATGAAGGACGTAAACTTCATGATCACCGGAAACGGCGCTTATTCGAAGCTTAAATACGAATCGGGCGTTCACAGAGTTCAGCGTGTTCCCGAGACCGAATCGGGCGGAAGGATCCATACCTCCACCGTTACCGTAGCGGTTATGCCCGAGGTTGAGGACGTTGATGTTGTGATCGATGAGAAAGATATAAGGATCGACGTAATGAGAGCGTCGGGTAACGGCGGACAGTGTGTCAACACCACCGACTCGGCCGTAAGACTTACCCATTATCCCACGGGTATCGTGGTTTACTCTCAGACCGAGAAGTCACAGCTTCAGAATAAAGAAAAAGCTTTCGCGCTCCTTCGTGCAAAACTCTATGATATGGAGCTTCAAAAGCAGCACGATGAGGAAGCAGAGTTAAGAAGAAGCCAGATCGGAACGGGAGACAGAAGCGAAAAGATCAGAACTTACAACTTTCCTCAAAGCCGTGTGACCGACCACCGTATCGGATTTACGTCACACAATCTTGAAGGAGTGCTTGACGGAGACATCGAACCGATCCTTGACAGTCTTATTGCGGCCGACCAGGCAGCCAAACTTGCAAAGATGCAGGAACGCGGATGATATTTACATATAGAGTAAAAGAAAGTATACTGATTAAAGTGTGCGAGCGGACAAAGCGACGCACGGGAGGATATGAAAATGAGTGAAGAAGAAAAAGTGATCAATGAAGAAGTGATCAGTGAAGAAAAAGAAAACAGTAAGGATAAGGCTGAGAAGACCAAGAGCGCTTTAAAGCGTGAAGCAAGAAAAGCGGCAGCCAAAAAGGATAAGAGAAAGAAAGCATTCGGAAAGGTTATAGAGACCGTGATAGGTCTTGTTATCGCAGGCCTTTTCATTGCAGCCATCATAATGGGTATATACACTTCCGCTACGAAGGTATCACCCGACAATCAGTACAGCTTTGGCCTTACCGAAGAAGGTTTTGTTGAGAAGGCAGATATTTCAAAGGTTAAGGATCTTGGAATGGAAAGCCTTGTTATTATGAAGGGTGACGTTGATTATACGGACGAGCAGGTAGATACCGATATCACAAACGCACTTTCAAATCATGCGACTCCCAACTCCGATCCTTCTCTTGAAATTCAGGACGGAGACAAAGTAAACATTGATTTCGTGGGCTACATCGACGGCGAAGCGTTTGAAGGCGGAGACTCACAGGGTCAGGGTTATACACTTACCATCGGTTCCCATTCCTTCATCGATGATTTCGAAGAGCAGCTCATCGGATATCATCCCGGTGATAACGTTACCGTTGAAGTTACATTCCCTGAAGATTATCAAAACGATCCCACAAAGGCCGGACAGGACGCTACATTCGAAGTTACCGTTAATTCAATTACGACAGAGCCCGAGCTTAACGACGAGTTTGTGAAGACATATTACGGCGACTACGCTTCAACTCCCGACGAGTTAAGAGATTACTTCAGAGAAAAAGGTTACGATTCAAACTTAACCGACTACATCGAGAATTACATCACCGATAACGCAAGCGTTTCAAAGATGCCCAGAGCATACTTAAAGAACATTGCTTC